>JACQUN010000146.1 GCA_016210285.1 Chloroflexota bacterium | reverse complement strand
AGGCGGAACACCCCGTGGGTGCTGGGATGCTGTGGCCCGATGTTGACGGTGACCGGTTCACTTCGTAGGGTCATCATGGCTCTTTTCCAGGTCCGGCTTGGCCGCCCTGCCGTTGCGCCAGAAGTTGTCTCGGGATTTCATCTTCTCCCCCCGCATGAAGGCGGGGCGCCTTGCCGCAGCCTTCAGACGGCGGTGCAGCGGCGGTTTCGTAATGGCTTATCGTCGGCGTTTGTTCAGCTAGCCCCCCAGGAAGTCCTTACGAAGGGGATGGCCTGGGAACTCCTCCCATGTCAGAATCCGCTTCAGATTGGGATGTCCCTGGAAGGCCACCCCCATGAGGTCCCACACCTCCCGTTCCTGGAGCTCGGCGCCTTGCCACACGCTCACCACAGAGGGGACGAGAGGGTTGTCTCTGCCATAGACCCTGGCCTTGAGGACCAGGCTGTGGTTGTGCTGCATGGACGTCAGATGGTATATCAGCTCAAAGTGCTCGATATGGTCAACGGCAGTGACCGCCGCCAGATAGTCCAGGGCCAGGTCCGGCGCTTCCTTCAGGAGATGGCACACGGTCAAGAGATGGTCTGGCGCGACCCAGACCTCGCCGCCTTTCCACCCGACCACACTGCCTGGGGCTGCCCCCTGGATGCGCCTGGCGACCTCTTCTCCCAGCAACGCCCTGGTCATCAGAAGCCTGCCGGTTGGCGGGTGAGGGAGTAGCGGCGGATCTTCTCGTGGAGCTGCATGATGCCATACAGGAGGGCGTCGGGTCGCGGCGGGCAGCCGGGGACGTACACGTCCACGGGCACGATGCGGTTCACCCCCGGCACCACGCTGTAGCATTCGTAGTAGGGGCCGCCGCAGGTGGCGCAGGCCCCCATGGAGATGACCCACTTGGGCTCGGCCATCTGGTCGTAGATGCGACGGATGGCAGGGGCCATCTTCCACGTGACGGTCCCCGCCACGATCATGAGGTCGGCCTGCCGAGGGGAAGGGCGGAAGGCCTCCATCCCGAAGCGGGCGATGTCGAAGCGGGACATGGCGCTGGCCATCATCTCGAAGGCGCAGCACGCCAGCCCGAAGGCCACGGGCCAGACCGCCGACTTCCTGCCCCAGTTGAGGAGGGCGTCCACCGTGGTGACCGCAAGGTTGCGCTTCAGGTCCTCCGGGACCTCGATCACCGGGTCGGGGTAGGGCTGGCTGTGGGTGGCCTTCATCTCGTTGATGGCCTGGCCCTCCCGCCGGTCCAGGTGCAGGGTGGTGGTGGAAAGCGGCATTGCCGCCTGAGTCTGCTGCTCCGGGGTCACGGCTATCTCCATTCCAGGGCGCGTTTGCGCCAGGCATAGACCCAGCCCAAGACCAGGACCAGGACAAAGACAAGGACCTCCAGGAAGGCGAAAAGGCCCAGCTTCTTGAAGTGGACTGCCCAGGGGTAGAGGAACACCACCTCCACATCGAAGACCACGAACAGCAGGGCCAGGAGGTAGTAGCGGAAGTTGAACTGCTGCCACCGCCCGCCAATGGTCTCCATACCACACTCATAGGTCTCGGATTTCACCGGGTTGGGTTTCTGCGGGCGAATGCGAGCGAACTGGGAGAGCCAGGAGATCCCCAGCATGCCCGCCGGAACGGCCACAGCCACAATACCTAGAAGGAGGATGAGGCCGTACTGGCGGTAGTAGTCTTCCAGCATGCTCTCCACCCTCCCCAAGCTTCAACAGGGGACTGTAGCACAGCAAGGGGCAAAACACAAGTGAAAGGTTCCACAATCTCCCACACGGCGGGCCGTCACACGGCGGAGTGGTGCACTCGCACCACGAACGCCCACAGCCCTGCGAACCAACTCGCCGGGGGCCTGCGCTCCAGGTCGTGGCTGGGCTTGCCCGTTCTGCCCCTGGGCACTGCTCAGAAAACGACCGCCCACCCTTCGACAAGCTCAGGATGAGCGGTCACCAACCCCGCTCGCCGTGAGCCTGTCGAACCCTGAACGGGGGCAGGCCTGTTTTTCATACGTGGGTGGCGAGGCAGCGCCTCATGACCAACTTCCCCTAGCGGCCCTTATAGGCAGGCTTCCGCTTCTCCAGGAAGGCCCGCACGCCCTCTTTGTGGTCTTCCGTCTGGCGGGCAAGCTCCTGGGCCGCCCCGGCCATCTCCAGGCTCTCCTTGAAATCCATGGTCAAGGAGTTGTGCACCAGGTACTTGATAAGGCCCATGCCATAGGTGGGGCCCTGGGCCAGCCGCTGGGCAATCTCCAGCGCCACCGCCGGAAGCTCCTCGTGGGCGACCACCCTGCTCACCAGGCCCAGGCGGTAGGCGTCCTGCGCAGGGATAATATCCCCGGTGTATTGCATCAGAAACGTGTTGCTGAGGCCGATGAGGCGGGGGAGCTGCCAGCAGCTTCCGTCGGCGGGGATAAGGCCCATGCGGATGAAGGCCTCGGAGAAGCCCGCCTTCTCCGAGGCGATGCGGATGTCACAGGAGAGGGCCAGCCCCAGGCCCACTCCCATGGCGTAGCCGTTGACGGCGGCGATGGTGGGCTTGTGTGTCTCCCAGAGGCGCAGGGGAAGGAAGCGGGCTCGCTCCTCCTGTGCCTCCCCCCTGCGAAGCTTCAGGGCGTAGCGTTTCTCCATGTGCTCCCAGGGGGTGGGCGGGGGTAGGGCCTCGGCTGCCTGCTCCCGCTGCTCGATGCCGCGCTGGAAGCCGCGGACATTGGCGCCGGAGCAGAAGGCGGGGTCCCGGCCGGTGAGGAGCAACACGCGCAGGCTGGCGTCCGCCTCCAGGCGGTCCAGCACCTCGTTGATCTCCTTGCTCATCTCGGGCCCCAGGGCGTTGCGCGTCCTGGGGTCGTCCATGGTGACGCTGAGGACGCCGTCCTTTTCCTCGACCTGAATGAACTGGTATGGCATGCTCTCCTCCGCTCTCTGGCTTCTCTAGGATCCCTGGAGGGGACCTTCCCTGGAAGGGAACCGCACGCTCAGCACGTCAATGATGAGCTTTGCGGCCACCTGGGCCGTGTTCTGCGCCCAGTCGTAGCTGGGGGCCACCTCCACCACGTCCATGCCCACCACCGTGCCTTTCCTCATCACCTCCCGCAACGCGTCCCGCACCTCGAAGTAGGTCAGGCCGCCGGGGGCAGGCGTGCCGGTGCCTGGGGCCTGGGCCGGGTCCAGCACGTCAATGTCCAGGGTGACATACAGGACGTCGGCCCTGGGCACCAGGGCAGCCGCTCCCTGGGGGCCAAGCTGACGCAGGCGTTCCGTGGTGATCACAAGGTTTCCCCGCTCCCGGGCTGCCTCGTAGGGTTTGCGGCGCGCAACCCGAACGCCGATGGAGGTGATGTTGCGGACGAAGGGGAGCTCTGCGCACCGGCGGATGGGGCTGCCGTGCCAGTAGAGGGAGCCCTGGTAGTGGTGCTCGTAGTCCATGTGGGCGTCAAAGTGGACGATGTCCAGGGATGGGTAGCGGTCAAAGCCCCGAACAGCAGGGAAGGTGATGGAGTGGTCGCCACCGACGATGACCGGAAATGCCCCTTGGTCGAGCATCTTGCGCACCGTGGCGGTGAGCCGCTCAAAGGTCTGCTGGACATCGGCGGGCACCACGTTGACGTCGCCGCAGTCGGCCATGGTGACGCCCCGCAGGAGCTCCGCATCGGCGTCAATGTCGAAGTAGCCGCCCGCCACGGTGTTCTCCAGGGTGCTGACATACCCGTAGATGCGGGTGTCCCGGACGGCGTTGGGGCCGAAGCGGGCCCCTGGGCGGTTGACGGTGCCCTGGTCGAAGGGGACGCCGATGAAGGCGATATCGGCGCTCAGGGTTCCCAGGTCCTGGCACAGCGGCGCTCCGAAGAAGCTGCGTGGGATGGTCCACCGCTCCGGCCAGGGCTGATCGCCCTGCATCTCCTGGGGGGGCACAGGTTGCCTGTCCTTCATCGCACCCTCCGTTCGCCCCGCCCGACTCTGCCCTTCCATTCTACCCCGGAATAGCCTGTTGAGAAGAGCCGCGTGGGTTCGTTTCCCTTCGGCTTCGCTCAGGGCGTGCTTGCGAGACCGGGTTCAACCCAGGGCTGCTCCCCGAGCGCATCCGCCCCTCGAGGGTTTTCAACAGGCCAGGGGCATTACCAGCGGTCGCGGGCAGCGGGGAAGGCCTCCACTTCGGCCCGTGGGGGCATGGACTCCTGGGCTCCCTGGGCTCCCAGGGTGACGATGACTGCTTTGACCCCTTTCCCCAGCAACACCTCCGCAGCCCGCTGCGCTGAAGCCGTTCCCTTCCGGCTCCCGGACGAAGGCCGTGCTGGAGTGGATCCCCAGGAAGCGGAGTTCGTCCTGGAAGTCGTCACTGATGGATTGGCTCCCATGGTCGTGACGGAGGGCCAGGCCGGACACCAGCCCTCTCTTTCCGTCCCTATGATGGCTTTCCTATTGGCCATCTCATTGCACGTGGCCCTGGTCATCGAGTTTACGATAGGCCATTCGCATGGTGCGGTGCAACTGTGCCAGAGGCGGCACGGGGCAAGCATACTAACCATTGGTCTAAACCCTTGAGAGACGTCCGCTCTGGGTGGTATAGTATGGCATGTAGGCCCTCAACTGAGGCAGTGCAAGGGTGAAGCTTTCCGGCCACGCCAAGCAGGCAGATAACCACTTTCTGAGGGGCACGGGCATGGGTAGGCTGTTGATCGTATCTAATCGGTTGCCGGTGACTGCCGAGGTGCGGGACTCTGAGCTATTCCTCAGTACCAGTGCCGGCGGCTTGGCCACCGGGCTGGGCTCCTTTTACCAGGAGCACGGGGCTATGTGGATTGGATGGCCCGGGGTGGTAGCCCCACCACAGCGCGCGGAAACCGCAGCCAAATTGCTTTCCGAGTTTAACTGCTACCCTGTCTTTTTGCCGGAACGTGTTGCCGAGAGATTCTACGAAGGTTTTACCAACAAGACGCTGTGGCCTCTTATGCACACGTTCCCCATGTACACTAGGTATTCAGCAAACGAGTGGGAGGCTTATCAGGAGGCAAACAGGCTCTTTTGCGAGGCGGTTGTCGAACTCGCCCAACCTGACGATACCATCTGGGTCCACGATTACCACCTCATGCTGCTCCCAAAGTATCTCCGGGAGCGGCTGCCCGATGCTGCCATCGGCTTCTTCTTGCACATCCCTTTTCCACGTTATGACGTCTTTGCGCTATTACCGTGGCACCGACAGCTTGTGGACAGTCTGCTGGCCTGTAATCTGGTGGGCTTTCATACCTACGAATACGCACAGGCCTTCTTGGGGTGCGTAAGGCGTGTCATAGGCTATGACAATGACATGGGGCAGGTGATGGCAGGGCACCGGGTTGTTCAAGTAGATGTCTTCCCAATGGGCATTGACTTCCAGAGGTTTGCCGACTCTGCCACGAATCCAGAAGCTCAGGAGGAAATGCACAGAATAAGGGCCTGGAAAGGCCCACACCGTTTGGTTTTCTCCGTGGCCCGACTAGATTACACCAAGGGCATCCCTCAACAGCTCGAAGCCATCGAGGAGTTCTATGCCAGATACACCCAGTGGCGCGGGCGCGTCGTCTTCGTTGTCGTTATAGTTCCCTCACGGGAGAAAGTAGAGCACTATGCCCTTCTGAAAAGGGAGATAGACAGATCAGTTGGCCAGATAAACAGCCAATATGGGACCATCGAGTGGACCCCCATCCAGTACATATACCGTTCTTTGAGCTTTCATGAGCTTGCGGCACTGTACTGCGGTGCAGACGTTGCCCTCATTACGCCCCTTCGGGACGGAATGAACCTCATAGCCAAAGAGTACGTCGCTTCAAGAACCGATGGCGCAGGTATCCTCATCCTGTCCGAGGCGGCGGGTGCTGCGAAGGAGCTCCCCGAAGCTATCGTCGTGAATCCCAACAGCAAGGAAGAGGTTGCCGAGGCGCTCCATCGGGCGCTGCTCATGCCCCTGAGAGAGCAAAAGAGTCGCAACCGCGCCATGAGGTCAAGGCTTGAAAGGCACGATGTGCGGCGCTGGGCAGAAAGGTTCCTGTACAAGTTAAGGGAGGCAAGTGCGCTCAGCTTGGAGTTGGCTGCCCGCTTACTCGACCATGCCGAGCGGAGGGAGCTTGTAGAGAGTTATCGCCGCGCCACCAGAAGGTTGTTTCTCTTGGACTACGATGGGACCCTGGCCCCCTTTACCGAACGGCCCAATAGGGCCCGGCCCACTACTCGCGTGATGAGCCTTTTGAGAGCCCTCGCCAGCACCCCAAGCAGTAAACTCGTTCTGCTAAGCGGTCGCGAGAGGCAGAGCCTAGAACGGTGGTTCGGCGGCCTTCCAATCACCCTTGTAGCCGAACACGGGGCATGGGTCAGGTGGAAAGGAAACTCCAGTTGGGAGGCACTTGCCAAACTCAATACTCGCTGGAAGTCCCGCATCAGGCCGATACTGGCACTCTTTGTAGAGAGGATACCTGGGTCATCTATTGAGGAAAAGGATTTCTCTCTCTGCTGGCATTATCGGAAAGCCGACGAAGAGAGCGCACTAGCCGCAGCACGGGAACTGGTTGACGCATTGACAGAGCTGACGGCAAACCTTGATATCCATGTGCTCCCAGGGAACAAGGTTGTGGAGGTGAAGAGCAGCGGAGTCAGCAAGGGGGCATTCTACTTGCATTATCTTGCGAGGGAACCCCAGGATTTCATCCTGGCTGTGGGCGATGACTGGACGGACGAGAGCCTCTTCAGCACCCTGCCGGAAAACGCCTTTTCCATCCGCGTGGGTTTCTCGTCGTCGTCTGCGAAATTCAACGTGGAATCCCCAGATGAGGTTTTGGCACTGCTGGACGACCTAGTGTCCTGAATCAGAGATTCGTTGCATAAGTCGCCCCCCACATATGGAGGCCGTAGGAATCGCTTCAGCTACGGTGTTCGCCTGGAGAAACCCATACGTTGGCTCTGCTCTGGCCATGACTTGTGCAAACCTCTAACAACTCAGAACACTAGCACGCCAGGAACGTCGCCAGCGAGAAAAAAGCCAGGGCCCCCAGGGCAGCGGCGGAGAGAACCCCGTCGCTTGCCACCGCCGCAGCGTAGTACAGCACCGGGAAGTCCGCTGCGACGCCGAAGAAGGCCACCGTGCGCAGAAGGGGCCGCCATCGCGTCATACAGCAATCCTCCCTTGGGAATGTTTTGGAACCCAGGCTTCTGTCTTCAAGACTGTGCTCACCGCAACAGATAGACCACCAGCCACGCCTCCACTCCCACCAGCGCCACCAGCACCAGGCAGTAGGGGATGGTGCGTCGCAGAACCTCCGCCTCGCGGCCACCCAGGCCCACCAGCGTGGTGCCCACCAGCACCTTGGCAGGAGCTATGGCGCTCCCCAGGGAGCCGCCGATGGACTGCACGCTGGCCATGGTGACCACGCTGACGCCCAGGACCCTGGCCGTCTCGACCTGCAGGGCTCCGAACATGATGTTGGAGTTGGTGTTGCTTCCTGTCAGAAAAGTCCCCAGCACCCCGATGAAGGGGGAGAAGAGGGGAAAGAGGGGCCCGCTGGCAGCAGCAATGCCCTGCGCCAGGACGGAGGTCATGCCGGTGTCAATCATCACCAGGGCCATCATCACCATGGTGGCAACACCCAAGCTGGTGCCCAGGCACTGGGAGTAGGTGGGCCGCAGGGCGTGCCACGCCGCTCCTGGCCGCCACCGCCCCATCGCCTTGAGCACCAGGTACGTCAGCAGCGCCGAGGCGAGGATAAGGGGCGCGGGGTGGTTCAACAGGCGGATCTTGGCATAGGCCTTCGCCGCCGCCACCTTGAACCCCAGGGCGGTCTCCACCGCCGGGTAGTTCAGCCCCCAGGAGAGGTTCCCTGTCGCCTTGGCAACCGCTGGTATCTGCGAGACCACGGTCAGCAGGATGAGCAGATAGTAGGGGAGGAACGCCAGGTGGAAGGTCAAGGGTCTCTCCCCGCGCGACCCAGGGGTGGGAGGGTCAGCGACCGCGGTCGCCGTGGCGGGGGCCCGCCGCCTCCGTGACAGGAGCCAGATCACGCCGCACCCAGCCAGGCCCGGCACCACCGAGGCGATCTGGGCCGCTCCGACAGAGGTGGTAATCCACACGAAGAGGGCCATGACTCCACCTGCGGCGAGGACGGTGCCAGCGTGCTGGCGCATCCCGCGGAAACCACCCACCATGTGGGCCACGGCGAACCCCGTGGCCACGATGGGCACCGCAAAGAGGAGGGCCAGGTGCGGGCCAAGCGTTGCCCCGGGGAGTCCTGTCACGAGCTGAATGGTGTAGAAAGAGGAGCCCAGGGAGCCAAAGGTCACCGCCCAGGCGTGCCCTACCAGCGCTGAGGCTGCCGCCAGGGTAGGGGGGAAGCCCGCCATCACCAGGAGCGGCGCAGCCACCGCCACAGGCACTCCAAAGCCGGCGACCCCCTGCAAGAACCCTGCGAAGGCCCATGCGATGAGGAGGGCCTGGACGGCAGGCTCACTCGTCGTCGAGAGGATGCTCTTGCCCAGCACCTTGACTGCCCCAAGGCGCTCGATGAGGTTGTAGAGGAAGACCGCCGTCCAGATGATGGAGAGCACGAACAGGCTGAGGCTCAGGCCCTTGGCGCTGGCCAGGGCCAGGAGGCGAGCGTCTCCTCCGAAGGGGAGCCAGGCCAGGACCAGCGCAAGAAGGAAGGCGGTGGCCCCCGCCCTGGGCGCACTCCACTGCTGCCACAGGATCGCGAGGACGAGCACCAGGATAGGAGACGCTGCCAGAAGCCAGTTCCATGGGGTGAGGGCCGGGCCTGTCGGCAAAGGCATCTCCTGGAGGAGGCGGTTTTGGGTCGGCCTATTCTCCCACATCTGCCCTGAGGTGGCAACTCAGGGCTCCGTGATGAGACGGCCTGGCCCTGTGGACATCGGCTGCCTCAGCCTGATGGTCATGGCCCAGGGGAAGCGACCTTGCCCTCTGACGCCGCTCCCGTCGGGCGCCTGGGCCGAGGAGTCGGAGCGAGGGTACATGGGGAGAAGGTGTTCCAGGACGGGGAGGAAGCGGCATAGAGTGCGCATCGCCTTTCCCCGGCAGGGGCCAGGAGAGGCCAGGGGTGCGCCCCTGGCCTCTCCTCCCGGATGTCAGTTTCTCGTGGCCACCGCCCTGCTCTTCTCCTGCTCTGGCGGGCTACCTCTTCTCCATCACAGCCGTTCCTGGCTCAGCCTTGGGCCAGGCCCCACCTCCGGGCGCCATGGGGGTGGCGCTGGAAGTTCAGTCTTCCATCCTGTAGAGAGACCCGGGCCGGGGACGCTGGCACAAGCCCTACGGCGCCTGTTGGACCTTTATCGGTGCGTGCAGGTTCATCCCTATGATGGCCCACGACCCGGGACCGATGGGGGAGTCCATCGCCTTCCCCTGCGCCGACCCCGGGGAATAGGCTGACTGCCCGTTGATGCGCAGGATGGAGTTGTAGAACACTCGCTCGGTATTCCCGAACTGCTGGAACGACGGTCCGGGGATCCCAAGGATCTTCTGCACCTTGACGTCAATCGCGCCCCCGTTGCCCACGGCGCGGTTGAAGCCCGGGTTGGCCGCAGCAGTGGTGTCGGTCTTGAGCAGGAGCCCCGTCAGGTTGCTCCCCGTTAGGTCGCCGCTGGGGATGTTGCCATACCCCGATTGGACCGTCGCGGCGCCCTGCTTGATGAGGTAGTAGAGCCAGGTCTCCGGCTTCTGGGGGTTCCCGCCACGGGTGACATACAGTGTTCCTGCGATGTTGCCGAACTGCCAGTACAGCTCGAAGAAATCCCCTCTGCCAATGAAATGGCTGTCCGGCCCCTGGGCCGGGCCCGGGCCGCTCGCCGGGGCAGGGAACCCCTCGAGCGACGATGACACACTGAGGGGTGTTGAGGCACCCTGGACCGGGGGAAGTTGGCCACCTGGTCGGGCAAGAGTTGCCTGGGCCGAAGCTGGGCCGCTCGTTGGTGCAAAGATCAAGGGAACGCCAAGCGCGAGAGCCAGCACCAGGGCGCCAAGGATAACGATGTGCTTTCTGAACATGTCCACCATCTCCTACCTCCTCTTGCCATCGCCCCGATTTTACCCGTTGGGCATTGCAGCCTCTGACCCCCGGTTAGGGCGGCACGATGTTCACGCTGTCGCACCCCTTGAAGTCGATCCACTGTATCCCGTAGCCGAGGCCCAGGTTCGCTACGGCCTTCCCTGTCAGGCAGGCCTCCGTGGACGTCTGCGTTAGGTTCAGGTTCGGGGTGGCGAAGTGGAAGACCTTGTCCAGGTCGCCGTCCCCATCCAGGTCCTCCGGCGACTTGCCGATGCCCAGGTCCGGCGCCCCGGCGAAGACCAGGGAGCTGGGGGCAATGGCGGTGGCATCAAAGGGCACGCCGCTATATGTGGCGGTGAAGACCCCCACCGGGACGTTCCCCTTGTTCTTCAAGTTGATGGAGTTGGGGAAGGAGCCCGGCTTGATGTCAATGAGCACCTGAAGCGGATTCACGGCCAGTTGGAGCGTGTCGCAGCCCTCGCCACCGTCGTCGTCCTTGACGCACACCTTGATAGTGTAGGTCGCAAGGGTGAAGTACGTGTGGGAGGCACTGAGGCTCCCGGAGCCAGCTCCCTGGGATACCGGCACACTCTGGACAAGGGAGCCGTCGCCCCAGTTCACCGTCGAGGTATGGGTGTCAGTCGTGCCCGGGTCCGTGAAGGTGGAGCTCACGGCGTAGCTCTGGCCAGAAGAGACGGAGGCGTCAGGCCCCGCGTTCACTGTCGGTGCCACGTTGGTGATACTCACCGTGGCGCTGGATGTGACGCAGACGTTGTCATCGTCGCACACCCTCAGCCCGACGGTCTTGCTGGAAGGCCCATCCAGCCCCGCGGCGGAGAACGCTACGCTCTGGCCCGCGGTCTCATAGCTCCCGTTGCTGTCCAGGTCCCAGGCGTAGGTCAAGGGGTCGTTGTCCGGATCTGAGGCCAAGCCGGATAGGGTCACCGAGCCGCCCTCCGGCACGCTGTAGGGGCCACCCGCATTCACGTTCGTGGGCGGCTGGTTGGGTGGCACGTCGCCTGGGTCGCAGGCAGCGCCGATGCCGTCCCCGTCGTAGTCCTGCTGGCCGGGGTTGTACACCAGCGGGCAGTTGTCCAGGTCGTCGGAGACCCCGTCGCCGTCGTCATCACCGTCGCAGGCGTCGCCCGCGCCGTCGCCGTCGGTATCCTTCTGGTCGGGGTTGGGGATGCCGGCGCAGTTGTCCTGGTCGTTGGGAATGCCGTCATTGTCACTGTCATTGGAGGGGAAGAGTTGGAGCACGATGACGATGCTCATGTTCTGCGACAGTACGACGGGCGTGAGGGCGAAGGGCAGGAAGCCGCTCCCCGCAGGTGGATAGACGTAGAGGGTGATGGGGTTCCAGGAGTAGGCGGTCTTCACAAGCAGAAGGGTTACCTTCCCATCAGCTCCGACGTTTGCGCTGCCATAGGTATAGCCAGAGAAGGGGAGGCTGTTTGTCGTGAAGGCAGTGCTATACCCGCTCACATTCACCTGGGCGCCGGGAACCGGGTTGCCCACCACGTCCTGCACCGAGACCTTCAGGGAGGCGGTAGGGAGCTGGAGGGTCTGGTTGGTCATGTTCTGGTTCAGATTGATTTGCTGCTGGCTCTGGAAGCTCCAGTACACGTAGGTGTACTCGGGGGAGGGGCCGGGGGTGTACATGTTGGCGTACAGGCCCAGCCAGTAGGTGCCTTCGGGGAGGGTGAAGGAGAACTGCCCGTCCGCCCCTGTGCAGAAGGTGCTCCCGGTGAACTGGCCGGAGAGCCATACGCACTGGTTGGGAAGCGGGGCGTCGCCGGAGCCCACCACCGTGCCACTGAAGGTGTAAGCACCCACGGCGGGCACCAGCACGATGTTCAGGATTGTGTTCCCGGAGACCACCACGTCGGGGATGGTGGCCGCAGCAAAGCCGCTGCTAGAGGGAGGAGTGGCCTTGATGGTGTAGGTGCCGTCGGCCACGGAGGGGATTGAGTAGTTGCCGCTGAAATCCGTGGTGGCGCTGGCCAACACCTGCTGCGTGCTGGGGTTGATGACCTGGATGAGGACGTTGGCGATGGGGTTGTTGGAGCTATCAGTGACCTTCCCCGACAGGGCTCCCGGATCGGCCAGGGCTTTTTCTGAGAAAGAGACCCACAGAAGAGCGAGGAGAGCTCCGATGACCAGGGCTTTGGCCAGTCTGCCGAGAACGCCACTCACTTTCGCCATGGCCCGCCTCCTTTTCCACCCGCTAGTAAGCCCTGCGCCGGGTCGGCGAGTGCTCGCCTGGCCCAGCCCTCTCGGTTGATATACGAAGGCCAACTCGTATCTTGAGGGACCGAGGACAGTGAGGGGAAGGAGTCATGGGCATCGCCGCTCCTCCCCTTTGTGTCAGCGACCTACCGGTTTGCGCCACTTGTTCAGGTGCTCATCACCTTGTAGAGCGTCCTTGGGTCTGGCCGGCATCTCCCCGGCCAGACAGCCTGCACGCAGCTGCCTGCCGGCAGCACCCCAGAGCGATAGAATGCCGTTATCTCCTCTCGTTGTGCAACTCTTCCACGACTTCGCTGGATTTGTTGACCAATCGCATCCCCTTTTCACCGTCACCCATCATGAAGCTGACTCGTTAGTTTACACCTCGCAAAGTCCCCAGCGCATGATGCAAATGCATCATCTTTCATGGCGGCGAGGCCTGTCAGTAATCCTGGCCAACACCCTGCGTTGGCTTCTCGACCCTGCTGTGGCCCTCGCTGGAGCCGGAGTGCAACCTATGGATAACTAAAAGACCCTGAGGTATGCGTCCAGATGCTTGACCGAGACCTTTTGAGAGGCACTACACTAGAACGGCCATTAGGCTGGCCGGAACTTGGGGAGGTAGACGTTCTCTCCGGCGGCCTCAAAGGTCACCACTACAGACATGCCTATGCGCAGCTCACTGTTCTTGGCGCCCACGATGTTGGTGTTGAGCCGTGGGCCTTCCTCCAGCTCTACCACAGCGATGTTGAAGGGGATGTCATTGTCAAAGCCGGGGTGGTAGCGCTGGTGCATGATTCCAAAGGTAAACAGCGTGCCCCTCCCGGAGGCAGGGACCCACTCCAGCACATCGCTGAGACATTCGGTGCAGACGGGGCTGCCGGGGGCGAGGTATGTCTTGCAGACGGTGCACCGTTGGACCATGAGGACGCCTCTGCGGGCGCCATCGAAGAAGGGCCGCGAGGCGTCATCGGCCTGGGGGATTGGTTTGGGGACGGGTTGCGCTTGTTCCGTCATGGGCACCTCCCTTGTGTGAATGCTGAATCCGGCAACCTCACCCCCCGCTCCCCTCTCCGCTCACGGAGAGAGGGCAGGGCCGAACTCTAGAGGAGAGGTTTTCGTTCTCTGCGACTTCTACCGCTGCGGGCTGAGGATGAGGCAGGAGTGGTAGTCCAAGGTGCCCCCCTGAGAGGTCACCAGGACCACGTCGTGTTGAGGGACCTGGCGCGCGCCGCCCTGCCCGCGCGCTTGGATGACACCCTCGGAGACCGGGGTCATGCCCCACATGTAGTAGGCGGAGAGCTCGCCGCCACCGGTGTTGGTCGGCAGCGCCCCACCTGGTCCCAGCTTGCCGTCGCTGACGAAGGGCCCGCCATCGCCCTTCTTGCAGAAGCCGTAGTCCTCCAGCGTAACGATGGTAGTGTAGGTGTAGCAGTCGTAGAGCTCGCAGACGTCCACGTCCTCGTTGGTGACGCCGGCCATGCGGAAGGACGTTTCCTTGGCCAGCACCGCGCCAGTGTTGACCTCGTTCTCGTAGCCCCGCCGCCGCGGGTTGCCGGGGTGCCCCTGGCCCATACCCAAGATGTAGGCGGGCGGCTGCTTCAGGTCGCGGGCACGCTCTGCCGAGGTGACGATGACGGCTATGGCGCCGTTGTTCACCAGGCAGCAGTCCAGCAAGTGGAAGGGCTCCACAACCCAGCGGGAGGTGTGGTAATCCTCGATGGTGATGGGCTGGCGCATGATGGCCCGCGGGTTCATGGTGGCCCACTTCCGAGTGGAGACGGCCACAGCGCCGAGGTGGTCGTTGGTGGTGCCGTAGAGGGCCATGTGCCGCCGCGCCGCTAAAGCGTAGCTGGTGTTCGCCCCGAAGAAGCCGTAAGCAGGGGCCAGGCCTGCTATGCCGGTAAGGGACCGCACGCGGCCGTACGCCTCGCCTCCTGACTTACCGGGCGTCAACGGGGCATCAGCGAAGACGCAGGCGACAGCGTTGGCCATGCCGGACTGGATCGCCAGGGAAGCATACTGGACCATCTGTCCGGCAGTAGAACCTGCGGCGCTCATGTGGGTCACAAGCCGGAGGTTGCGCAGCCCCAAGCTGAAGTGCAACCCCAGCCCTATGCCGTCCGAAGTGCCCGCGTTGGTCAGGAGCCCGTCCAGACCCTCCTTCTGCAGGCCCGCGTCCTCCAGCGCCAGCCGGACCGCATCGGCAGCCAAGGCTGCGGCGGTCTTGGTGTATTTGCGCGTCATCTCAGTGATGCCGAGGCCGGCGATGGCCGCGCTGCCACTCACATAACCGGTCATACCGTTTCTCCTTTCCTGCCCTTGTTCAGACCTAACCCCCTCTCCCCTCTTCTGGAGGGGAGAGGCCTCACTCCACCTCTAGCGCCCTTTCCAGTTGGGGGCCCGCTTCTCGGCAAAGGCCCTGGGGCCCTCCAGGCGATCCTCACTATGGGAGACTCGCTCTTGGGCAGGCCGGTTCAACTGCCGGGCGTGATCCAAGGGCCGCATCCCCTGCGGGGGCGTGGGCAGGTTGCGCCAGATCTGGACACCGGCCTTGAGGGCCTGGACCGCCAGCGGGGCGCACTGCTTGACCTCGTTGGCGACTCGCTCTGCCTCAGCCATCAGGGCGTCCCGGTCGGGCAGCAGGGCCTGGACAAGGCCGATGTCGTAGGCCCGCTGGGCCGTCATCTGGCTGCCGGTGAGGATAATCCACATCGCCTCGCCCAAGGGGACAAACCCTGTTTCCATGGTGTCAATGCTGTTGATGGGGGTGAGGCTCCGCCGTGGCTCCGGCATTCCGAAGCGGGACTTCTCCGTGGCGATGCGAATATCGCAGCGGGCCGCCAGCTGCAGGCCTCCGGCCAGAGTGTAGCCATCAATAGCGGCGATGACCGGCTTGGGACAGGCGCTTGCCCCGCTGAATCCCAGGTCTCCCCCGGCCTGGATGCCACCTGAGGCGTCTTGCTGGGCACGCCACTTGAGGTCCATCCCTGCGCAGAAGGCCCTTCCTCCCGCGCCTGTCAGGATGACCACCAGAACTTCATCGTCCTCGGTTGCCTGCTTGAAGGCCGCGTTGAGGCCGGCTCCTACCTCAGGGTTCAGGGCGTTCATAGCCTCGTCACGGTTGATCGTGATCCACGCAACCCGGTCCCGTACTTCGTACGTAACGATAGGCGTTGGCATAGTTCCCTCCTTTGAGCGTGCTCCTCTTACTCGCAACCGTCTAGCCTTACAGGTCTATGGCCGTTTCCAGGGGCAGGTCAGTCCCCACCATCGTTGACTCCAATGACGTTGACGCTGATGCGCGCATTTGATCCCTGATCAAATATCAAACACATTGGTGCTACCCAATGGTCCCCGCCTCGCAGAGGCGAGCGAACTCCCCCTTGCTCATGCCGAGCAGACCACAAAAGACCGCTTCGTTGTGCTCTCCCAGAAGCGGGGCGGACGTGTAGGCCAGTTGGGGCATAGCACTGAACCTGGCGGGCAGTCCCGCCACCGTGCGCTTGCCGACCTCAGGGTGGTCCATCTCTACCACAAAGCCCCGCTCCTGAAGGTGAGGGTCGATCATAAGTCCCACGATGTCCAGCACGGGCCCGGCCGCGACCCCCGCCGCTTGGAGCGCGTGCGTCACCTCGTACGGCGTGTGCTGACGTGTCCATTCCGTGATGAGTGCGTCCAGCTCGTCCTCAAACCGCTTGCGGCCCTCCAGAGAAGCGAACCGAGGGTCTTTCAGCCACTCCAAATGGTCCGCCGCGTGGCAGAGGGCCCGCCACTCCTCTTCGGTGCGTACGGCAATGGCTGTCCAGGTGTCCTCGCCCTTGCACCGGTACACGTTATGGGGCGCCATCATGTCGTCCCGGTTGCCCGTCCGAGGGCGCTGCCGCCCGTTCATGGTGAAGTCCAGGATGGCCTCCCCGATGGTGGCGGTGACCGTTTCGCCCATGGCGACCTCGACGCGCTGGCCCTTGCCGGTGCGGCGACGGTAGTGGAGGGCACTCATGACCATGCCCGCCATCATGGTGCCAATCATGTAGTCGGGCCAGGTGCCGCCCAGGTCCGCGGGCGGGCCGTCCTGATAGCCACTGATGACGGAAAGTCCCGCGTACGAGGCCGAGTTTGGCCCCCAGCCAGTGGCGTGGCGCTCGGGGCCGGTGGTGCCCAGGGTCGAGCCAGTAAACATGATGATGTCTTGCTTGACAGCCCGCAAGACCTCGTAGCCCAGGCCCCAGCGCTCCATGACGCCGGTAGCGTAGTTTTCGGTGACCACGTCGCTGACCTTGACCAGCTCCTTGGCCAAGCCAGCGCCCTCAGGGTTCGCCAGGTTCAGCGTAATGCTTCTTTTGCTGTAGTTGAGGCTGTTGAAGGCCGCGGAACGGTTGAGCCCGGAGATGCCATCGGCCACACCTGCGACGAGGCCCGCCCGGAGCTGGTCATAGCTCGTGAAGGACTCGACGCGGATGACGTCTGCCCCAAGGGCGCCAAGCCAGGCGGTGCAGTGGGGGACGGACAGTATCCACCCAAAGTCCAGAATGCGGATCCCCTGGAGAGGCTTGTTGTCCATCGGTTCCGCCTCCGTTAGACCACCCCCGCCTGTTTCAGCGAGTTCAGCTCTTGCATGTCGAGGCCAAAAAGGCGGCAGAAGACTTCCTCATTGTGCTGCCCCAACAAAGGCGCGGGCCTGCGGAGAGTCCACGGGGTTTCAGAATAGCGCACGAAAGGCCCGGGCTGCTTGATTCTGCCTGCGGCCGGGTGATCTTGCTCCACAAAAAAGTTCCAGGCTGCGTACTGAGGCGAGCTGACAACCTCCTGAATGGTGTTGACGGGGAAGCATGGGATGCCCTTGGCCACGAGCATGCGGTAGAGTTCCTGCCTGGTGTGCTGCATGTACCACTGGGTGAGGAGCAGCTCCAGCGCGTCACTGTTAAGGCGGCGAGACGGCATGTCTTTGAAGGCTGGGCTGTCGGCCCAGTCAGGCCGACCCATCAGGTCCTTCAGGGCCTCCCACCAGTGGTCGCGGTTCGTGGATGTGGAGATGTAGCCGTCCTTGCACGGGAAGATCCAGGGTAAGCTCGCTTTGGGCCGCGGGCTGGCCACGCTAGGCCGGTCGTAGGAGTAGCGGGCGAAGTCAGGACGGACCATGTTGGCGACAGCTTCCATGGCGGAGACGTCCACCATTTGGCCCACGTCATAGGTGTGCCGGTAGAAAACGGCAGCCATGATGGCCGTGGCAGCGGTCCATCCGGCCAGGTAGTCAGCCTGAAAACCTCCGCCCCTCAACGGCTGCTGTGCCCCCAGGTCGGTCACCGCCTGGTGTGGAGTTCCGACGCCCGCGCCGCCCATGTGCCATGCAATGAGGTCTGAGCCTTTGTAGTCGCGGTAGGGGCCAGTGAGCCCAAAGGGCGTGATGTAGGCCGCGATGAGCTGGGGATTGAGGAACTGGATACTCGGGTAGTCCAGGCCCTTCGCCTCCAGGGCCTTGGGCGGAAAATCGGTGACCAGGATGTCCGCGCGTGGGAAGAGGCGGGTCAGCACCTGGCGTCCCTGGTCGACCTCAAGGTCCAGGGTCACGCCCCGCTTGTTGGCGTTGAGGTAGAGAAACTGGCCGCTCTTTTCCGGGTCCGGCACGTCCTGAGGGAACGGCCCCCTGCGGCGGCTAGCATCGCCCTCGGGGGGCTCCACCTTGATTACGTCGGCGCCCAGATCAGCCAGGATCTTGCTGCAGAAGGCGACCGCAAGCCCCTGTCCACACTCCGCAACAACCAAGTCCGCCAGCGCCAGGTCTGGCACGACCCACCTCCGCCTCCATAGCCGCATCTGCTAGGGTGAAGCCAACACCGCTGCAGACAGGCCTCAGTGTACGCAGCGCGGCCAATAAAGTCAAAGCAATGTACCGGGCCAGGTCCTGGCCCTTGCCCAGCTGGCCGCTGATCACCGCCACCGCCACGAACTCCTCCCGTTAGTTTACACCTCGCAAAGTACCCTCAGCGCCAACGCTGGTTGGGATGACCGTTTCTATCCGCACCACGCGGAAGACCTCACGGACGACATTGGCTTCTTCCTCATCGACCTCAAGGTGAGCGCGCTGGGCATCGCTGCTGGAGCCGGGGGAGCTTTGAGATCCTGTTGACATCGCTTTCGCTGGGTGCTAATGTCTGAGCTATCCTGCAAGCCTGGAAGGTGCTGCCAGGAGTGCCAGGAGCGGTAAGTTCGTCCTCCCTCGGCGACGGGAACGACAGCAAGGAGGTGGAGCATGGCGCTGGACCCATTGCGGACACGCCTGTGTGAGGACCTGGGAATTGAGTTTCCTATCATCGCCTTCAGCCACTGTAAGGATGTGATTGCAGCGGTGAGCAACGCAGGGGGACTGGCGGTCTTCGGGGCCGGCAGCCTGACGCCCGGGGAGCTGGACCGGGACATCCGCTGGATTCGAGAGCACGTGGGAAGCAGGCCCTTCGGGGTTGATGTCATGGTGCCCGCCTCGGTCCCGCCCAGCGGGAACATGGAGGAGTTGGAGCAGCAGATTCCCCAGGCCTACTGGGAGTTCGTGAACAGGGTCAAGCGGGAAAACAGCATCCCGCCGCCCAAGCCCAAGAGCCCTGAGGAGCAGCAGCGACGCCGTGCCGTTCGGACCCAGGAGATTGCCCGTGCCCAACTGGACGTGGTGCTGGAAGAGCGGGTGCCAGTGTTCGCGTCCGGTCTGGGAAGCCCTGCCTTCGTTCTCCAGGAGGCCCACGCCCGCGGCATCAAGGTCATCGGCCTTATTGGCAACACGCGGCAGGCCCGGCGAGAGGCGGAGGCGGGGGTGGACTACATCGTGGCCCAGGGCTACGACGCAGGAGGCCACACGGGCGACATCGGCACCTTCAGCCTGGTGCCCCAGGTTGTTGACGCCGTGCGCCCCACACCGGTCATCTGCGCTGGCGGCGTGGGCAGCGGGAGGCACCTGGCGGCTTCCCTCTGTCTGGGGGCAGTGGGCGTCTGGAGTGGCACTATCTGGCTCACCGCGCGGGAGTCGGACACCGACATCATCATCAAGCAGAAGATTCTGGAGGCTACGGAGCGAGACACGGTGCGCTCCCGCTCCGGCACCGGCAAGCCCGTGCGCCAGTTGCGGACCAAGTGGACTGAGGCATGGGAGCAGCCAGGGGCGCTGCAGCCGCTGCCCATGCCGCTCCAGGGCATCCTTGCCGCCGAGGTCCTGGAGGCGGCTCGGGACCACAAGATCGTGGACTTCATGGGCTCCCCGGCAGGACAGGTGGTCGGCATGATTCATGAGATGAAGCCGGCGGCCCAGATCGTCTTTGACATCGTTGACGAGGCCAGGACCATCCTGGACGGCCTTGCCGGTGTTGAGGTGACTGGCTAGATGGAACGCAAGTACGGCTTTGACGCCGCACTGGCGGGCAGGCGGGCCGAGTGCGATGGCGGCGAGCCTGCGTCAGGAGGGCCTGGTGGATGGGTGGGCTCGCGGGACTTCTTCTGCGGGCAGCTCACCGGCCTGTACTATGATGAAGGGGACCCGCCCTGGCGCTGGCATGAGCTGGCCAATCTGACTGACCGCCCGGAAGGGTACCAGGAGAACACCGTCTGGTGCGAGGAGAGCTTCATCTTTCTCGTGGAGCCAGAGGCGCCGGCGCCACCTCAGCCTACAGGTCCGCATTAGCAGGCTGTTGAAAAAGGGGTGATCAGAGGGGCGAAGCCCCTTTGACGGGGGTCT
>JACQUN010000141.1 GCA_016210285.1 Chloroflexota bacterium | reverse complement strand
GCCCTGGACAACCGCCCCCTGAGCTTCCAGGAGTTTGAGGCTCGCATCAACCAGGTCGTCTTTGTCTCGGCCACGCCGGGGCCATACGAGATGGAGCGGAGCCAGCAGGTGGTGGAGCAACTGATTCGTCCGACCGGCCTGCTCGACCCCACCATCGAGGTCAGGCCCACCCACGGCCAGATTGACCATCTGCTGGAACAGCTCAGGCTGCGGGTGGAGCGCGGCGAGCGGTCCCTGGTCACCACCCTCACCAAGCGTATGGCCGAGGAGCTGGCAGACTACCTCCTGGAGATGGGCATCCGGGTCCACTACCTGCACTCGGACATTGAGACCCTGGAGCGAAGCGAGATCCTCCGCGACCTGCGCCTGGGTGTGTACGACGTGGTCGTGGGCATCAACCTGCTGCGGGAGGGGCTGGATCTGCCCGAGGTGAGCCTGGTGGCCATCCTGGACGCCGACAAGGAGGGCTACCTGCGCTCCGCGACCTCCCTCGTCCAGACGACTGGCCGCGCCGCCCGCCACGAGAACGGCCACGTTATCATGTACGCTGATACCATCACCGACTCCATGAAGCAGGCCCTTGATGAGACCTACCGCCGCCGGCAGGCACAGGAGACCCACAACCGTGAGCATGGCATCACCCCGAAGGGCATCCGCAAGGCGGTGCGGGACATTACCGAGCGGGTGCGGCAGGTGGCCGAGGCCAAGGCGCCTTACGTCACCGCCCGGCGCGAGCTGCCGAGAGACGACGCCCTACGGCTCATCAAGGAGCTGGAGAAGCAGATGAAGGAGGCGGCTCGCAGCCTGGAGTTCGAGAAGGCGGCCCTGCTCCGAGACCAGATCATAGACCTGCGTCGCCTTCTGGCCCTGGAGGAAGACCCACTGGCCCGGTCGAGGCGGTGAGAGATGGCCAGGCCTGACCCTCGCGGGGCCCTTGCAGTGGGAGGAAGGGGAGTCGCCCTGGCCGCGCTGCTGCTCCTCGTGGCGGTTGCCTGCGGCGGCCAGGAGGAGGCAGCCCCTGCGCTGCCTCCGGGATTCCTCGAAGCTGGGCTGCCCCCGGTAGAGGTCACCACCTATATCTACGCCAGTGCAGGGGAGCGTCCCCTGGGCCTCCCAAGCAGCCACTTCGTCGCCGGGGGTAGCGCTGCCCTGCCGGGGCTACCCAGGACTTTCGGCCTCAGATCCCTGGCTGCATGGGCTGGCCCTTCCACCGAGGCTTTTGGCGCCAGTGCTGTGCTCCAGGATGAACGGACCGCCATCCTGGCGGACCTGGCCCTCAGCACGCAGAAGGAGGTCTGGCACCGGCAGCGTGGAGACCGCCTGCTGCTGGTCCAGGGCTCAGGCGCCTGGGCGGAAGGGCTCAGAGAGGCACTGGAAGGGGGGAAGACGGTGTCCCTTCAGGAGCAGGGGGCAGCCGCCTGGGGACTTCTCCAACGCCTGCCTGCGGCCCCGTCGGCTCCTCCCGTTGCGGCGGGCTTCGCCCTGCTGGATGAGGCGAAACTCCGCCCCCTCCTCTCGCAGGTGGGGGTCAGCCCGGACGACATCCTGAACGCCCTCAAGACGGCCCGGGTGCGCCAGGTGGCCTTTGCCCTCTACGCTGCCGACCTCCAGGAGCTTCCTCAGAAGGTAGACATCGCCTCCCTCCAGAAGGTGCGGGCCAGCGCCATGCTGGTGAGCAAGGCAGAGTACCCGGGGTTCATCGTCTCCACCGCCTTCGGGGTCTTCGCGAGCCAGGCTGGCCTGACGAAGTTTCGCCTCGGAGAGGTGGACGCCTACTACACAAGCCAGGAGGGCCTGCACCTGGTGGTGCGGCCCAAGGGAAACCTCATCTACCTGGCGGCCGCCCCCTCCCGGGAGGACGCCGAGGCGCTGATGGCGACCGTGCCGCCGTAGAAGCGACCCGGACCCGCTCCTTGAACCCCGGCTCATACGCCGCGATGCGGCGTTGCTCCAGCAGCGTGTCAAGGCTGACGGGCCTGGGCGTGGGGAAGGAGACGGGCTTCCAGCCGATGACGCCTTCCTGCTCCAGCATTACCAGCGCCTGTTCCGGCCACCCAAGCAGCTCGGCAATGACCTGTCGGTTGTGCTGGCCCAGGGCCGGGGCCGGGTCGGCGGGGGCAGGTGGGGAGCCGGGAAGCCCCCAGGGGCGACCTGGGTAGGGAAGGACAGGTATCCCCGTCCCCTCCTGGTGGGGGACTGGGACAAAGAAGCCACGGCGTCGCAGGTGCGGGTCAAAGAGCAGGTCGCTGTTGGTGAAGGCTACCCCGGCGGGCACTCCCGCCTGCTGGAGGCGGTGCATGAGCTCCAAAGCCTCCTGCTCCTGGGTCCACGCGCCAAGGTGCTCGTCCAACGCCTGGCGGTGGTTCCATCGAGAGAGGCTATCCGCGAACTGCCGCTCCCCGGCCCAGGCTGGATCCCCCATAACCCGGCGCAGGCCCCACCACTCCTCGTCGGCGCCCACCGCAATGGCAATCCAGCGGTCTATCTGCCCCCTGCCACCCGGGACTGCTTCGGGAAGGCAGGGATAGACTCCGTGGGGGGCCAGAAAAGGGTGCCGATTGCCCCCGAGGGGTGGGCTCTCCCGCCCGTTGGCGAGAAAGTCCAGGACAGGCTCCGGGGCGATGGCTATCTGGCACTGGAGCTGGGAGAGGTCGAGGAACTGCCCCCTGCCGGTTCGAGCCCGGTAGTGGAGGGCGGCCATGACGGCGAAGAGGCCGTGCTCCGCCGCCACAAAGTCAGGGTAGGGAATCTCCGGCATGATGGGCGGCTCGCCGGGGTAGCCGGAGACGTGGGCCAGCCCCGAGGCTGCCTCAATGGTGGGGCCGACGGCCCCGTAGTTGCTCCACGGGCCGGTGTAGCCGTAGCCGGTGGAGGAGAGCATGATGAGGTCGGGGCGGATGCGCCGGAGGTCCTGGTATTCCATGCGGAAGTTGCGCATGACCCTGGGCGTGAAGTTCTCGCAGAAGAGGTCGCTGACCGCCACCAGGGAGCGGAAGAGCCGCCCGCCCTCGGGCTTGGTCAGGTCCAGGGTGATGCCCAGCTTGTTGCGGTTCTGGTCGTTGTAGTTGGCAGTGCGGTCCCAGAAGGCTTCTCCTGGGGTGTTGTCGTAAAAGACCGAGGTGCGGTGTGGGTCCAGCCGGACGCAGGACTCCACCTTGATGACCTCCGCCCCCATATCGGCCAGGAGCCTGATCAGATATGGCACGGCCAGGAGCTGGCCCATCTCCAGGACGCGGACGCCTTTGAGGGGAAGCGGCACGCAAGACTCCTGAGCACGGTTCTTTCGGAAGGGTCTTAGGGGAAACCCCTTCTTGACAAGAAAGGGTTTCCCGCACTCTTCCCCAAGAAGTCTAAATAGCCCCCGCCTGCCTCAGCCGCACCAGGTCAGCCCTGGAGCACCCCAGCATGTCGCAGAAGACCTCTGCGTTGTGCTGGCCCAAGTTGGGGGCAGGGCTGCACGCCCGCCACGGTGTCTCACTGAAGTGGACGGGCGCGCCAGGGTACGTCAGGCGGCCAGCTACGGGGTGCTCCAACTCCACAAAGAAGCCTCGCTCCCTGAGCTGCTCGTTCTCCGCCACCTCGCGCGGCGTCAGCACCGCGCCGAAGACGAACCGCCAGGACTGGGCCTCGTGGAAGAGCTGCAGCTTGGTGTACTCCTGGAACCGGCGAGAGAGGACCGTGTCCAGCTCCTGGGCGTGGAGCATCCGGCCCTCCTGGGTGACGAAGCGCTCCTCCTTCAGCTCCGGGGCGCCGATGAAGTCGGTGAAGGCCTCCCAGTCGGAGCCCACCAGCATCACGGGGATGACGTAGCCGTCGCGGGTAGACATGGTCCGGGCAAGGCCGCTGCCGTGGCGGGGGCCGCGACGCCGCACCACCCCCTGGTAGGTGTACTGGGAGATGGTGTCCCGCAGCCCGGCGGCGATGCACTCCATGATGGAGATGTCCACCAGCCTGCCCAAGGCACAGGCGGCTTCCCCGCTCCCCAGCGCCTGCTGCCTGCTACCTGATATCTGAGCCCCGTACAGCGCCACCAGGGCGGCGCCGGCAGCCACCGTCCCGGCGCGGTACTGGGCCTGGTACAACGCATGGGCCAGGGGCTCTCGGTCGTGGGCGCCGTAGATGTACATGAGGCCCCCCAGGGCGTACTCCACGATGTCCCAGGCCCGGTAGTCCCGGTACGACCCCTCCAGGCCGAAGTTGGTGATGGAGACCACTACCAGGTCTGGATTCACACCTGCCAGGGACTGGAAGGAAAGGCCCAGGCGCTCAAGAGTGCTGGGCGAGAAGCTCATCACAACCAGGTCTGCCCAGCGGAGCAAGGGGTGCAGCATGCGCCGCCCGGTGGCGCTGCGCAGGTTCAGGGTCACGCCCCGCTTGCTGGTGTTGAGGTAGAGGAAGGGCAGGCTCCTGTCCGGATGCGGCTCATCTCCCACAAAAGGGCCAAGGGCGCGGCATGGGTCACCGCACCCCGGCCGCTCTACCTTGATGACCTGGGCGCCGTGGTCTGCCAGGAGCTTGGTGGCATAGGGCCCGGCGATGTGGTGGGTCAGGTCCAGGACCTTTAGATGAGAGAGGGCGCTTTCCGACATGGCGGGTCGCCTCAAACCTCTCTAGTGTAGTGCTTCTCAAATAACGTTCGCCCTGAGCCTGTCGAAGGGCGATGGGGTGTGGTTCGACAAGCTCACCACGAACGGGCATCTGGCACGCCCGCCATCGCTCGTGGGCTAACGAAGCGTTAGAAGCTCTACTCTAAGTGGGGCTCCCTGGCACCTCCACCCACCAACCGACCTGGGAGGAGCGGGCCACCGCCTCCAGAATATGGTGCAACTGCAGCGCATCGCCGAAGTCGGGATGAAAGGGGGCGCCAGCCTCAATGGAGGATGTGAACTCCTGGAGAAGCTGGGCCACGTTGAAGACAGGGCTCTCCTCCGCGAGGCCAGGGAAGCGGTAGTACCGCTGGGGAATGGGCAGCTCCTGCTCCCGCTCACCACGCCTGGCGCCGCTGAGCCGGATAGGGGTGTACTGCACCATCCCACTCCCGCGCGCGACGAGCTTCCCCTCGCTGCCATAGACCTCCAGCCGCCAGCCGCTCCCTTCGAGACAGGTGTTGGCCACATTCACCGTGCCCTGCAACCCGTTCCGGAGGCGGCAGAGGAAGAGCACCGTATCAGGAGAGGTGACGGATACCCGCTCCCCTGTATCGGCGAAACGCCCCTCCTTCACCACCACGTCCACGATGCCACACACCGAGGCCACCTCCCCCAGGCACCAGCGGAGGGCGTCGGTGGCATGGCCGCAGGGGATAGTGAGGGCAGTACCCCCCTCCTCCTGGCGTGTGAGCCACCAGCGGTGGGATGGCCGCGGCGTCATTGCCCCGCTCAGGAGCTGGGTCATGGAGAAGACCAGCGGCCTTCCGATAGAGCCCCCGTCCAGCAGGTCCTTCAGGTAGAGGATGCCGGGAGCGAAGCGGGCCTGGGTCCCCATAGCGTGCCGCACCCCCTTCCGGCTCGCCAGGGCCAGCATCTCCGACGCCTGGCCGGAGTCCAGGGCCAGGGGCCACTCGCAGAAGACATGCTTCCCGGCCTCCAGGGCCGGCATGGTGACGGAATGATGCTGGGAGACCCGCACCGCCACGCTCACCAGGTCAATGTCTGGGGAGGCGACCATCTCCAGGACGTCCCAGTAGGCTCTCGGGATGCCCATGCGCTGGGCAGCAGCCTCCGCCGTCTCCCGGCGGGTCGTGCAGACGGCCACCACCTCGGTGTTGGGCAGGGCGCGAAAGGCCGGGACGTGGGCGCGAGCGCCCCAGTAGTCGGGCTGACCGGCGCCAATGACGCCGACCCGGAGCTTACGCTGGCTCATCGTTCCTCCTCAAGGGCGACTACCGAACTCCCCGTATTGTACACGTGCTACCCGCCGAGTCATAGCCAGATGGCATCAGGGCGTTCGCCAGACCAGCGCTCGACGTGGTAAGATGGGGAACCGGCGCCAACATGCCCACGACGCCCTGGCCTGAAGGCTACGGGATGATACCGCCGCCTTCACGCTGAGGAGAGGCCGATTCTCGGCATGGGCGAACCAATCGCTCAGGTTCTCCTGGAGGAGCAATCCACCTGCCATAGAGAGGAGCAGCACATGGCTAGCAAAAATGCGGAGTTGGAACGCTACCTTGCACGGACGCCCAGGTCGCGCGCCCTCGTTGAAGAGGCCAAGAAGTACCTCCCCGGCGGCGACTCCCGCACCACCATCTTCTGGCCACCCTATCCCATCTTCATCACCCACGGGCAAGGCGCCCGAGTCTGGGACGCCGACGGTGTGGAGCGCCTGGACTTCATCAACAACTACACCAGCCTCATTCTGGGCCACGCCCACCCCGCCGTGGTGGAGGCGATCCGGGAAACAGCCGGCAACGGGACCTGCTTCGCCGCCCCCACGGAGCACCAGATCCATCTGGCGAAGATACTCTGCGAGCGCATCCCCTCGGTGGACCTGGTGCGCTTCACCAACTCGGGCACGGAGGCCACCCTGAACTGCGTCCGCCTGGCCCGCGCCTTTACCGGCCGCCCCAAGATCGCCAAGTTCGAGGGGGGGTATCACGGGACCCACGACGCCGTCAACGTGAGCATCCGGCCCCCCGTGGCGAAGGCAGGGGACGGCCGCCGCCCGACGCCGGTGCCCGAGGTGCGAGGGATGCCACAGTCCATCCTCGACAGTGTGGTGATACTCCCCTACAACGATACGGAGATGGCCCGGCAGATCATCCTGGAGCACCGCCACGAGCTGGCTGCGGTGCTGGCGGAGCCGGTCCTGGGCTCCACAGGGATGATCCCTGCTGACCCCTCCTTCCTGGCTATGCTGCGAGAGGTCACCAGCGAGAACGCCATCCTGCTGGTCTTCGACGAGGTCATCAGCCTCCGCGTCGCCCCCGGGGGCGGCCAGGAGCACTACGGCATCACCCCGGACCTGACCGCCTTGGGCAAGGTCATCGGCGGCGGGACACCCGTAGGGGGGTTTGGCGGGCGGCGGGACATCATGGCCCTCTGCGACCCGAGCCAGCCCGGGGGGGCAGTGGTCACCCAGGCAGGCACCTTCAACGCCAACCCTGTGACCATGGCCGCAGGGGTCGCCACCATGGAGCAGCTCACGCCCCCGGTGTACGACCGCTTGTCCTCCCTTGGGGATATGCTTCGCCACAAGGTGCAGGCCCTCTGCGACGAGTTGGGCGTCCCTGCCCGCGTGACGGGGATGGGCTCCCTCTTTGGCATCCACTTCACTGGCGGCCCGGTGCAGAACTACCGGGATGTGGCAACGGCAGACTCAGCCTTCAAGCAGCGGGTGTTCCTGGGCTTGCTGAACGAGGGGGTCCTGATGTCCTCTCGCCTGGTGGGCTGCCTCTCCACCCCCATGGGCGAGGCCGAGGTGGACGCCTTCGCGGACGCCCTGCGGAAGGTCCTGTTGCGCAGCCGCGAGCGGCAGGGTTGATGCGGATGAAACCGCCCTTAGCAGCCCTCAGGGAGAACCTGTTCCTCCGGACGGTCCTGATAGTGGGGGTTGGAGTGGGCCTGGTGGGCGTCGGCATGCTCCTTTGGCTCAGATGGAGGGTTGAGGGTGCGGTGCGGGAGGAGGCTATGGAACAGGCCCTGACGGTGGCCCAATCCCGCATCCTCAAAGTGCTGAGGCCGGAGGACCTGAGGCAGCCCCTGGCAGGAGGACGGCTGGAGGAGATAGACAGGTTCGTGAAAGAGTCCATCCTGGACCCCCGTCTCCAGCGCCTCAAGGTCTGGAACGCCAGGGGCACCGTGGTGTACTCCAACATCCCTACCCAGATAGGGGAGACCCTGCCTGAGCATAAGGAGTTTCTAGAGGCGCTGGCCGGAGGATGGACGTGGGAGGTCACTGAGCAGCCCGAAAGCCCCTGGGAACGCGGCCTGGGAACCCTGCTGGAGGTATACGCGCCGTTGACGCTGGAGTCAGAGTCAGTCCCGGCAGGGGTCCTGGAGGTGGCCCTCCCCTACTCGTACTACACCCGCTACCTCACCCCCATCAGGCGTGCCATCCTCCTGGTCATGGGCATCAGCTTCCTGACCCTCCCTGTTGCCCTCTATGCGCTGCACCGAACGGGATGGAACGTTGTCCGACGACAGCGGGACCTGGCGCTCCAGCGCCAGCGGGAGGTCGAGGGGCTGAACCGCCTGCTGCAAGCGGACATCCACCTCAACGCTCACCTGTGGGACGAGCTCCTGCGCCTGCGTGATGAGCTGGCCAACATGCCCGCCTCCCCTGCTGACCCCATGACCCTGGCCGCTCGGTATGCCGGCCTGGGTGCCCGTCTCGGTGAGCTGGCTACGGAGGCTGAGCGCCTCCAGCACTCCCCATCACCCGCAACCCGTGGGGAAACGTAGGGGGCCTACTGGACCCCTGGGCAGGGGGTGTCACTCTGAGCCCGGCGAGCCAGATGGGCAACGCTCAGGTATCGTCTTGAGTATCCAGGGGCAAGGGGTTGATGCGAAGCTGGCGCTACTGGGCCGCAAGACGAACGTGGCCCCTGCCCAGGCGGTAGCGCTCGTCATTGGAGAGCACCTTCTTGCGCAGGCGGATGTTCTTGGGAGTGACCTCCACCAGTTCATCGGCGTTGATGAAGTCCAGGGACTCCTCAAGGCTCATCTTCACCGCTGGCGTAAGGTGGATGGCGATATCAGAGGTGGAAGCCCGGACGTTTGTCATCTTCTTTTCTTTGCACACGTTGATGGTTATGTCATCATCCCTGGGGTAGGTGCCCACGATCATCCCCTCATACACCGGCGTCGCTGGCTCCACGAAGGTCATGCCTCGGTTCTGGGCGTTGTTCAGGCCGTAGGTGACGGCGACGCCCATCTCCGAGGCCACGAGGACGCCTGTGCGCGCGGAGCGCACCACCCCTTGCAGGGGCTCGTGGCCCAGGAGCTGGCCGTTCATGACCCCCTCGCCGCGGGTGATGCGCAGGAAGAAACTTCGAAAGCCGATCAGCCCCCTGGTGGGGAGCTTGAACTCCAGGTGGACGTTGCCCTGGCCGTCAGCGCGCATGTCGTGCATTCGGGCCAGGCGCGTCGCCAGGTTCTCCGTGAGAGGGCCAATGAACTCCTCCCGCGTATCCAGCAGCAGCAGCTCGGAGGGCTCCAGGGTCACCCCATCCACCACCTTGGTGACGGCCTCTGGCTTGGAGACCTGAAACTCGTAGCCCTCGCGCCGCATGGTCTCGATGAGGATGGCCAGGTGGAGCTCTCCGCGGCCGGACACCAGGAGCTCGTCGGGGCTGTCCATCTCCTGGAGGCGCAGGCTCACATTGGTTTGCAGCTCCCGCATGAGCCGGGCCCTGAGCTGGCGGGCCGTGCAGTAGACCCCCTCACGGCCTGCGAAGGGGGATGTGTTGATGCCGAAGGTCATCTTCACCGTGGGCTCGTCGATGGCGATGAGAGGCAGCGCCTCAGGCTGCTCGGCTGAGGCGATGGTGTCGCCAATGGCAACCTCCTCCACCCCCGCCACGGTCACGATCTCCCCTGCCTCCGCCGAGGGCACTTCCCGCCGCTCCAGGCCGTGGAAGACAAAGACGCGCTCCACCTTGTAGGAAGAGATGCGGCCCTGGCGGTCAACCCGGACCACGGGGTCGCCTGGGGCGATGTGCCCACGGAAAATGCGCCCGATGGCAAGCTGCCCCAGGTGGTTGTCGTAGGCCAAGGCAGCCACCAGCAGTTGGAGGGGACCCTCAGCATCCCCAGAAGGCCCCGGCACGTAGCTTACGATGGCCTGGAAGAGGGGCTCCATGTCCTGGCGTGGGTCCTTCAGGTCTGCCACCGCGTAGCCCTCGCGCGCCGAGGCATAGAGAATGGGGAAGGTGAGCTGCTCCGCGTCCGTAGCCAGCTCCAAGAAGAGGTCCTGGACCACTCCCACCGCCTCTCCAACGCGTGCGTTGGGACGGTCTATCTTATTGATGACCACCAGCGGCTTCAGCCCCTTCTCCAGGGCCTTCCTCAGGACGTAGCGCGTCTGGGCCATGGGGCCATCCACGGCGTCCACCACCAGAAGGCAGCCGTTGGCCATGCTGATGACGCGCTCCACCTCGCCGCTGAAGTCCACATGGCCAGGGGTGTCTATAATGTTTATCTTGACGCCCCGGTAGACCACTGCCGTATTCTTGGCGAGGATGGTCATGTGG
>JACQUN010000150.1 GCA_016210285.1 Chloroflexota bacterium | reverse complement strand
CGTCGCTCAGGAGGTCCTGGCCCGCCCCGTACAGCTTGAGCTTCTTGGCGAGCTCCGTCCCGGCCAGGAAGACGTCCCACGATAGCTTGTGGACCTGCTCGTCCTCTTCTCCCCGCGTGTGGGTCATGATGAGCTGCATGTCATCCCCGCAGGCCAGGACGCGGTAGTCTATGAGGAGGCCGCGGCTCCTGGCTGCGCCCAGCATCTCCTGGGCCTTGTTGAGCAGGTCGGGGTGAGAGCTGGCATGCCCTACGTAGCCGCCGATGTCCGCCTTGATGACGCTGAGAGTAACCTTCACGAACTCCTCCCATTCTTGTTGCTCGCTGTCTGGAAGCGACACGGGCCAGGCAGCCTCGTGTGGGAGCCGACAAGCACCGGCGCGTGGTGCCTATTATACAGAGTCCACCAGGGAGACGGCCATACTCTGGCTTCCCCTACCGTTCTTGCACGGTGTCTCCCACACTGATGACCCCATCGGCAAGAATCTCGGCTCGCAGGCCGCCCCTGTGTTCCAGGGCGCCTTTCACCCCCGCCTGCGTGAGGCTCTCCAGATACGTGCAGGGTTCGCAGAGGCGTGTGCCGCGCAGCCTCACCCTCCCAACATGAAACTCCCGGCCCACCAGGTGGTTCAGGGGAACGCCGCGGGTGACGATGTTGCGTCGGCTGTCCCCCAGCCTCAGCTCCGTCTTCAGGTCGCGCTTCAGTGCCTCCAGGGTCTCCTCCTCGACGAGGGTCACCTGGCGGCCTGGCTCCGGCCTGTCCGAGTAGGTCCCTGCCTGCTTGAAGTAGCGGTCGCCGTCCAGCCCCTTCCCGGGCACGGCGCGCACCTGGTTGACGGACACCATGGGCTTGCCCGCCTCTGGGGTGATGAAGATGGCGACCACTGAGCCTCTAAACATGCTTCCAGCGCTCCTACCCATTGGTGTAGTCAGGGGACGACATAACCTCAGCCACCGGCAGCTTCAGGCCGGGGAGCAAAGGCGTCTCCACCGTCCCCTGGGTGAAGACGCCTACTTGACGATAGCCATCGGCCATCAGGCGCAGCACCTCAACCGAGCCAGCCTCAGGGTCCACGATCCAGTACTCCGGCACGCCGAAGTTGGCATAGCGCTTCAGCTTCAGCTCCCGGTCCCGGCTTGCGGTGGAAGGCGAAAGCACCTCCACTACCAGGTCCGGGGGGCCGTCTACATACTGCTCCTTGACGATGCGCCGCCGGGCTGCCCGGACAAACAGGACCTCCGGCTGCACCACGTCTTCTTCAGAAAGCTTGACATCCAGGGGGGCTGCAAACACCTCGCCCAGCCCTCTTCTTCGCACAAACTCTTGCAGGATCATGGCCAGATTCAGGACAAGCCGCTGGTGTTGGGTAGTCGGCGAAGGGACCATACAAAGCTCCCCCTCGATGAGCTCGTACCGCTTCTCCTCCGGGAGGAGCAGATAGTCGCTGTAGGTGTACCTGATGCGCGGGCGCTGCGTCATGGATTCCGTCTCCTCACGCCACCTGCTGGGCCTGGTACTCGCCGAAGACGTCCCGCAGGGTGTTCATCATCTCCCCCAGAGTCGCGTAGGCTTTGACGGCGTCCAGGATGGGAGGCATCAGGTTCTCCTCGCCCTTGGCCGCTTTCTTGAGGGCGGCCAGGCTCTGCCGCACCTCCCGGGCGGAGCGGGTGCGGCGCGCCCGGTTCAGCCGCTCCAGGTGGCGCCTTTCCCCTTCCCGGTCCACCCGCAGGATGGGGATCTCCAGCCGCTCCTCCGTGACGTAGGCGTTGACCCCTACAATCAGGCGCCGTTGGGCCTCCACCTGCTGCTGGTAGCGGTAGGCGGCGTCGGCAATCTCACGGACGAAGAAGCTATTCTCAATGCAGTGCAGAACGCCGCCCTGCTCGTCAATGCGGCGGAAATACTCCCGCGCCCGTCCCTCCATCTGGTCCGTCAGGTGCTCCACGAACCAGCTCCCGCCCAGGGGGTCCACGGTGTTGGCAACCCCGCTCTCGCAGGCGATGACCTGCTGGGTGCGCAGGGCCAGGAGGGCAGCCTTCTCTGAGGGGAGGGCCCAGGCCTCGTCCAGCGAGTTGGTATGCAAGGACTGGGCGCCGCCCAGGACCGCAGCCAGGGCCTGGAGGGCCACCCGGGCAACGTTCACCTCGGGCTGCTGCGCCGTGAGGGAGCATCCAGCCGTCTGGGCGTGGCAACGCATCCACCAGGAGCGGGGGTTTTGGGCGCCGTAGCGCTCCCGCATCTGTCGGGCCCAGAT
>JACQUN010000139.1 GCA_016210285.1 Chloroflexota bacterium | reverse complement strand
GGGCTCACCACGAACGGGAAAACCGTTCGTCCTGAGCTTGTCGAAGGGCGGGCCGAAATATACATGCTTCTTCTGACTCAGGACACTAGTCAGTTGGTCTACACCCGGTGCCCACGGCCATCGGCCCCGCTCCGTTCAGCAACACCCCCGCTCCGAGAGCACCCCTGCGCGCCCACGCGGGTCGCCCTCGTGGCCCAGGGCACCGCGGGCATTATCTTAGCACACCGTTGCACCGAGGACAGGAACGATTACAATGGCAGAGAGCTACCGTGTCCGAGAGCCCTGGAGGCACATCACTGGGGGGGATAACGTTATGTCTACTATCCTGGAACGCTACCGCCAGCATCACCCCGGCTCCGCAGCCCGCTACCAGAAGGCCCTGGAGGTCTTCCCCGACGGCGTGACCCACGACACCCGCTACGTAACCCCCTTCCCCATCTACGCCACCCATGGCCAGGGCGCTCGCAAGTGGGATGTGGACGGCAACGAGTATGTGGACTACGTGATGGGGCACGGCGCCCTCCTGATGGGGCACGCCCATCCTGCCATCGTGGAAGCAGTGGCGGCGCAGGTGGCCCGGGGCACCCACCTGGGGGCCAGCCACGACCTGGAGCTCCAGTGGGCTGGATGGGTCAAGCGGCTCATCCCCTCGGCGGAGAAGGTCCGCTTCACCTCCTCGGGCACCGAGGCCACCATGATGGCCCTGCGTCTGGCCCGCGCCTACACAGGGCGCACCAAGGTGGTCAAGTTCCGCGAGCATTTCCATGGCTGGAACGACTACCTGCTGGCCGGCTCTGGCCGCGGCGCTGGGGGCATCCCGGCCGCCGCCTGGGAGACCATGCTGGTCCTGGAGCCCAACAACATCGCCATCGTGGAGCAGACGCTGGCAAAGGACAAGGACATCGCCGCCATTATCCTGGAGCCCACGGGGGCCCACATGGGGACCCTGCCCGTGCATCCCAGCTTCCTGACGGAGCTCCGGGAGGTGACGCGCCGCCACGAGGTGCTCTTGATCTTCGACGAGGTGGTGACGGGATTCCGCATCGCTCCGGGGGGCGCACAGGCCCGCTACGGGGTGACCCCGGACCTGACGACGCTCGCCAAGATCCTGGGAGGCGGGCTCCCCGGCGGGGCGGTAGTCGGCAGGGCCGAGGTCATGGACATGATCGCCCACCGGGCCGACCCGGAGTGGGATGCCACGAAGCGCATCGCCCACCCGGGCACCTTCAACGCCAACCCCCTCTCGGCGGCAGCCGGGTGCAAGGCCCTGGAGTTGGTCGCCACCGGCACGCCGAATGCCCAGGCTGACGCATCGGCGGCCCGGCTCAGGGAGGGGATCAACACCCTCCTGATGCGCATGGAGATCCCCGGCTGCTGCTATGGCATTGCCTCCCTCTTCCACCTGCGGCTTGGTCGGCCCTGCCTCTGCGCCGACCGAAGCATGTGCACCGCGCCCCACCAGGAGATCCAGGCAGGGATGCCTCCCACTGTTGCGCTGAGCCTCAAGCAGGCGATGCTGAACGCGGGGGTAGACCTGATGGGGGGGAGGATGGGCATCGTCTCTGGCGCGCACAGCGAGCAGGACGTGGGGCAGACTCTGAAGGCTTTCGAAGATGCCCTCGGGGCAATGCGCCGGGAGGGGCTGGTCTAGCAGGGTGATGGTCGAAAGGGGTGTTTCATCACCCTGTTAGTGTGGTGTCCCCGAAAAACGCTGGCAAATGTCATTCTGAGTCCCGACCCGTCGGGACGATGAATCTGGGGCGGTGGCCCCCACCCCACCAGATGCTTCACTTCGTTCAGCATGACAACTCGCCGCTGCGGATTAACTCAGCGAATCTCAAGGACACCACACTAGGTGAACCGGAAACTCCGGACCGCGACCACAGAGGTTACGACGATCCAGCCGCCCAGGATGGCCAGCTCCCAAGGATACCCCCAGATGGGCTTGGCTTCCAGGGCCACTCCGCGCATGGCGTCCAGCAGAGGCGAAAGGGGCAGGTACTCCACAACGGTAGCCAGGACCGGAGGCAGGCCTTCCTTGGGAAAGAATACGCCTGAGAGGAACATCATCGGGAGGGCTACCAGGTTGCCCAACCCGCTGGCGGAGTTGACGTTCTTTGCATAGGCCCCCACGATGAAGCCCAGGTTCAGGAAGACGATGTTGCCGCTGACCACCAGGAGGAAAAACCAAAGGTAGTTGCCGTACATCTTCCCCCCGAAGAGGACCATGCCTGCTGCCAGGATTACTGCAGCCTGAACGACGGAGAGGATGAGGTAGGCCCCGATCTGGGCAAGGAAGAAGGTGCGCACTTTGAGAGGGATTGTCAGGATGCGCTTGAGGATCTTCTGTTCCCGGTACTGGGCCATCGCCACGGCTATGCCGATGATGGCGAAGTTCATCACCCCCATCCCCACCAGACCCGGAAGCAGGAAGTCGAAGTAGCCCGCCTGGCGGGCCAGGGCACTCTCTGCCTTCAGTTCCACAAGCGGCGGGGCCTGGGCAAGCTGCAGGTTCATCCGATCCAGAAACCGGCTGATGGTGCTGATGATAATGCCGGCCGAGATATCCCCCCGGTCATACACCAGGGTCAAGGCCGCGCCCTGACCCCCAGGGCCTTGCTGCACCTGCCGCGCAAGCCCCTCTGGGATGACCAGCAGGTACCCAAACTTCCCATCGGCCAGCTTGCCCCGGGCCAGGGCTTCATCCGTTTCAAGCTGCAGCTTGAAACGCTCGATCCCCTTGAGGTTGTCGATCAGGACCTGAGAGATCTCATCCTGGGCGTGGTCCATCACCGCAATGGTGATGGGCGTGGGCCGGTCCAGGCGGAATAGGCCGAACACCACCACGAAGATGAGGGGGAAGACCAGGGCATAGAAGAGGGCCTGCCGGTTGCGGAGGAGCATCTTCAGGTTGGCGATAGTGAGAGCAAGGAGCATGGCTCAATCCCTCAGTTGTTTGCCCGTAAGGGCAAGGAATACGTCTTCCAGGGTGGCGGATATGACCTCCAGATGCTCCAGCGTCACCTTCCGCTCGTTGGCCCAGGTGAGCAAGGCGGAGAGGGTCTTGCTGGCGTCGGAAGAAGGCAGCAGGAAGGCCCCCCCCTCTTCTCGGGAGGCCTTCTGGACCCCGTCCAGCCGGGCTACCTCCTGGAGGGGGAGGTCCTCCCGGCAGAACACCTTGATCTGGGAGGGGACCGGCAGCCGGCGGATCAAGCTGGCAGGCGTATCCAGCGCCACGATTCTACCAGAGTCCATGATGGCGACCCGCTGGCACAGGACCTGGGCCTCCTCCATGTAGTGGGTAGTTAGGACCACGGTGCGACCATCGCGGTGGATGGTTTGGATAAAGTCCCACAGGTTTCTGCGGGCCTGTGGGTCCAGCCCCGTCGTTGGCTCGTCCAGGAAAACCACCTCAGGATCGTTCACCAGGGCGGCTGCAATGGTAAACCGCTGCCTCTGCCCGCCGGAGAGCTTGCCGACTGTGCTCTTGGCCTTGTCCAGAAGGCCAACCTTCTCCAGGAGGTCCCGCGGGAGGAGGCGGCGGGGGTAGAACCTCCCGAAGAGGTCGAGGATCTCCCGGAGAGTCAGGTAGTCGAAGTAGGCGGATGCTTGGAGCTGCACCCCTATGCGCGCCTTGACCTTGTCTGGCTCCTTCTGGATGTCAATGCCCAGAACCAGGGTGCGGCCAGCGTCCGGCTTCTGCACCCCCTCGATGCACTCCAGGGCCGTCGTCTTGCCAGCCCCATTGGGCCCGAGGATGCCGAGAATCTCCCCCGTGCCGACCTGGAAGGAAACGTCGTCCACGGCGGTCAGGGTGCCAAATCTCTTGACCAGGTTCTCCACCTGAATGGCTGCATCCATCTTCGTCGCCTCTACACCTCGCCTTTCAGGGTGTAGCCTGCACCCGGATTCTCACCTGGCGTCACGCTGAGGGGAGTGAAGGGCCCCGGCTGGTGTGGATGCTGTGCCTCGTTCGAGGGGGTGATGAAAGAAGTCTGACGGGTAGGAGGAATGGTGCCCATCTGATTGCCTGACGGGAAGCGTTTGGATGCCTTCAACCCTGGACCTCACATATCCTGGGTGATGGAGTTCTGAATAGCCGGGGTGGGCAGCTCTCCGCTCACTGGGTGCCCGTAGTCCTGAAGCAGAAGGCGTGCCACCTTGCGGCCCAACCGCACGCTGTAGTTGGTGCCGCGGTCCTCGGGGTAGATCTGCGTGGTGTTGGCCAGGTACAGCCCCTTGAAGGGGGTGCGGTGAGGAGGGATGCGGCTCGCGTAGCCTGTGGTGATCACCGGCTGGGCAGCCTCCTCCCGGTGGTAGTGGCTCTGCTCAATCCAGGAGCGGTCAAAGTTTGGGTTCAGCTTTCGCAGGTGCGGGAGGTAGGCCGCCAGGAGATCATCATGCTTCATATGATACAAAGGGCTGTCCTTGCCCAGGTAGTTGGAAAGATAGACCAGGTGCTTCCCGCCGTAGTGCTCCGGCGGGATGTAGTTGGTGTGCTCAATCACAGCGACGAAGGGAATGCTCCGGTCAGCGATGTTGAGCCAGTAGATGCGGGAAAGGGGCTGGTTCAGCTCCAGCACTACCAGCACCGCAGCCAGATAGGTGACTCCCGTCACCTTCTCGTCGTACTCCCTGGGCAGCGGCGGCACGAGCTTCGGAAAGATGTAAGACGGGACGGTGGCGACGATGGCATCGAAGGGCTGGCTCACCACGCCTCGCCCGGGCAGCTCAACCTCGAGGCCAGTGGCGCGGCCATCCTCCACCAGCACGCGGCGCACCCCGGAGGAGCAGTGCACCTCACCCCCCATCTGGCGGATGCGCTCGGCCAGGGTGTCGAAGACCTCCCCGAAGCTCCCCATCGGGTAGCCCAGCTTCTCCTTGGCCATTCCCTTGCCCCGTGAGGCGAAGCGCAGGGCGATCTTGCCCCAGAACCAGGTCATGCCGATCTCTTCGTAGTGCTGACCAAACTTGCCTCGAAGAAGCGGCTCCCACACCACCTCGTAGGCTCGGCGCCCTACCCGCTGGGGCAGCCACTGGGCAGCCGTCTCCGACTCGAAGCGCCTCCAGTCGCGCGTCCGCTGGAGCGAAAGGCTCACCAGACCCAGGCGGAGGCGGTCTATCAGGGGCAGTGGTCTGAAACGGAGCAGGTCCAGCGGCGTGGTAAACCTCCAGATCCTGCCCCCGTGGTACAGGCCGACCTTGGAAGGTATCCACGCCAGGGTGTTGCCCAGGCCGAGGTCGTGGATGAGCCAGAGCATGTCCACGTCGCTGGTGAAGAGATGGTGATAGCCGCGCTCCAGCCGCGCCCCGCCCACGTCAAAGGTCGAGGCCTGGCCCCCCAGGAACGGCGCCCGCTCGAACACCGCCGCCTGGTGCCCCTGCCTGAGGAGCTCGTAGGCGGCGGCCAGCCCCGCAGCGCCCCCGCCGATCACTCCCACCCGCATGTCACAGCTCCTTTTCAACCTCTACGCCAACCGGGCGTGGCGGGCTCTCCTTCCGCTGGCCCTCCCGAGCCAGGCGAACCAGGGAGACGTTGTCCAACCATAGCTGAACCATCCCCCACAGGGTCACCGGCGCCAGGAGCGCCACATGCAGCACCACCACGTAGGCCGAGGCGACGGCGGTAGTCACGCCCAGGAGCACCAGGGTGGATTGGGCAAAGAACTCGAAAGGCCCTACCCCTCCCCCGGACGAGGGGACCGACGTGCCCAGATTGGCGATGGTGGAGGTAAGGATCATGGCGCCAGCCATCTGAGCCCAGTTTGTGAAGGCGCTGTCCATGCGGAAGCCGAGGGCAATGACGAAGAACATCGCCGCCTCAGCCACCCAGACCGGGATGGACACCAGGAAGATGAGCAGCAGCCGCTTGGGGCTGCGCAGCACCGCCAGGCCCAGCAGAAAGCGCGCCACGACATCCATGGCACGCCTTCGGGCGGGGCCAGGAAGAAAGGCCAGGACCCTCCCCACGGTGCGAGGCACCCCCTCAGGGAAAAAGGCCAGAACAACCAGGAAGGCAGTCGTGGCGAAAAAGGGGACGCTCAACCCCAGCGTGAGGGCCAGCCAGTTGATGCCTGTCTCCTCTCCTATCCCTTTCAGCAACCCAGCAATGGGAATGAAAAGGGAAACGACCAGCGCCAGGAACAGAAGGGCCAGGCCGTCGAAGAGGCGCTCCAGCAGGATGGTGGCTATCGTAGAGGTCTTGCTGAGCTTATCCCGCTCCCACAGATAGTATGCCCTCACGACCTCCCCCAGCCGCACGGGCAGCAGGTTGTTGGCCGCGTACCCAACGGTCATCACCGGCCAGAGCCGGCGCAGGGACAGATACCCCAGGGGACGGAGGATGTACTGCCAGCGGACAGTCCGAAACCACAGGGCAAGGAAGTAGCAAAGGATCCCGGGCACGACGAAGAGGTAGTTCGCCTGGCGCAGAGCCTGCCCCATGCTCGCCAGGTCAACACGGTACAGAAACAGGCCGATGAACACCAGGCTCAGGATGAGTCCAAGCCAGAACCGGCGGGACTTCAGCAATGGGTAATCCTCCTCACCCGGCAAGGGGCGTCATCGCCATGGAGTGCCCGGGAGAGCGGGCAGCAAGACAACTAGGAGCCCCCTGGTACTGGCAGGGCCATGGGAAGGATGCTCTTGGAGTAGAACAGGTAGGCGTCGATGTGCCCCAGGGGCGTGTCAAACTTCCGGTAGAGCCAGTAGTCCATCGCCTTCCGCCACACCTTCCGGTCCTTCAGTCCGGCGAGGAACACCTTCGGGGTCACCCCCCGGTAGCTCTCCGGGAACCACCAGCGGTGGTAGTAGCGGCCCACCTCGATGTAGCCTGCAGCGAGCTTCCCCTTCATCTCGTTGTAGTTGTTGGCGTTCACCAGAACCACCGAGGCATCCGTTGGCGCCGAGGCGCTGCCGGTGTAGTCGGGGTACCCTACGCTCTTGAAGTCGCGGAAGTACCAGACCCAGGGCCAGGCGAAGCCATCGGCGCCGTCCACTGTGATCTTGAGCTGGTCCTTCTGCCCTGTTGTCGCAGCGATGCGGTGCACGTCCCGCGAGATGCGGGGGAGGTCTGGAGAGGTCTGGGTGTATACCAGCATCTCCACCGGGACATCGCCATTCAGGAACACAGCGCGCATGCCTGCTCGCACGGTGAACAGGAAGAGGATGGCCACACCTCCAACCGCCAACAGGGCCAGGCCGCTCCGCCACCGGCGTGGCTGTGCCTCGAGGCCAGCAATCCCCTCGTCAGGGCGGCTGGCAAGGTCCCGCGGCCGCCCCGAGGCTTGGGCTGTGTGCCCTACCCGGAAGACAAGGAGCAACGTGAGGGCGAGCAGGGAAAGGGTCAGGAGCAGGAGGCCCCAAAGGCTCAGGAATCCACCCGGCGATACCCGGCCCACCTTGTAGAAGAGGAGCCGGTAGGCAAAGACCAGGAAGATGGGGAGAAAGGCCAGGCCCAGCAGGGCGCCGCGGTTCCACGCCTCCCGCCAGGGGACCTGCCGCACGAGGTCACCCAGGGTGCGCCCGGCCAGGATGATGAAGGGCAGCGCCACGTGAACGAGCAGCCACGGCATCTTCTCGGCGGCCCCCGTGTACAGCAGGAAGCCCAGAACCGCCCAAAAGATGAGGAAGCGCGAGAAGAGGTCGCCCTTGCGTGCGTAGTAGATAGCCCCGCCCAGGGCCAGCAGGAAAGCAAGGAACTCGTACACCCACCCGATGACGAAGTAGTAGTACCAGGGCTGGCCCCCACGCGCGACCCCCTGCTGGGCGATCCAGTATCCCAGGCCCTGCCACACGCCGCTCAAGGCGCCAAAGGGGTTGGTGTAGAAGGTGGTGTACAGCGTGAGCCAGATGCCGTAGAAGATGGCCGCGCAGACCAGCCAGACGCGCCAGTTCCAGGCGGAGCCCAGGATGAACGAGACCCCAAAGGCCAGGCCCACAACCATTGCCGCTATCCAGATGGCCCCGCCCTGGGGCAGCCCCACTCCCCCCTTGGTCCAGTCCGTGTTCGCCAGGACGATGCCCAGCTTATTCTGGAGCAGTGCGATGAGGCCGGACCACTGCGGGAGGGTGAGCGTCACCAGCAGCAACAGGAGCACCCCTGAGGGGCCGAACTTCGACAGCCGCTTGCGCCCCAGGACCCAGAGTCGCAGGTCCCCCAGGGAGAGCAGGAAGAGGAAGCCCCCCATCGCAAGGGTCAGCAAATAGCTGTTCTCCTTGGTGGAGAAGGCGAAGGCCAGCACCCCTGCCAGGATGTAGAGGTATCGGTTCTTCTGCTCGTCCAGGTAGCGCCAGATACAGATAACGAGCCCCAGGCTCCACACGGCCATATACATGTCTTCGCGCGCGAAGCGGCTGAAATAGAACATGGTCGGGGAGAAGGCCAGCAGGAGCGCCGTGGCCAGGGCTGCCACCCGACCCATCTGCCGCCGCAGGAGCCAGGGGAGCCCAACCAGGGCTGTGCCGAACAGGGCGTGAGAGAGCCTTGCGGTGAAGTCGGTGTCCCCGAACAAGAAGAAGGTGAAGGCGGGGGCGAAGAACTGGAAGGGGCCATGCATCATGGGGTTGTGCTGGTAGCCCCGTCCGGCGTAGAGGTACCAGCTATACGTGGCGTGGAGGCTCTCGTCGTGGTGCAGGGCGCGGCCGCCCAGGTCCCAGAGGCGCATCACCAGGGCAAGGAGCACAAGTCCGACGTAGAGGGCTACCTCAAGCCGGGGCGTCAGCCAGGTGTCCAAGGGCTTGGCCTCCGGGGCCTGCCGATCCTGGACCTGCCGCTCCTGGACGAGTGGTTGGGCGACCCGCTGCGCCTGGGGTGCCCTTCGTGCCTGTTGGCGTGCAGCCATGCCTCACTCTTTCACCCGGTAGATGGTGACCCCATCCCGGGAAAACACCGGCTCCACCAGCCCAGCATGCTTCGCAATCCTGATGTCCCCATAGGTGCTCTGCTCCCGCTGGCCCACCACCACATAGCGAACTCCGTACTGCTCCAGCAGCGCCCTTGTCTTCTGGTCGTCCACCTCACGGTAGATGGCCGCCACCGCCTCAGCGCGCCCGTCCATCGGTGCCGAGGAACCCCGCCACTGCAGCTCATGGCCTATCCACCCAAGGACGGTGGGGCGACCGCTGGCTGCCGAGACCATGCCAAAGGCGCTGTAGTCGTTTCCTATCGCCTCGACGATACCTTCCCCGGCTTTTGCATTGTCGCGAAGCCACTGAATGGCCATGTACTCCCCGGTGGCATCCCGTTTCAGATGCCCAAGGCCATCCAGGGTGGCTGGTCCCTTGAATCCGCCGGCTTTGCTCACAATGCCTGCTGTCGGGTAGTAGAGGGTGCCCACGAAGACGAGCAAAAGAACAGCCCACCAGCCGACCCTGGCCAAATGCCATACCGGGGGCAGCCTGGCGGCTTGGACATCCCAATAGTATAGGGCGACTGCGGCTGCCAGGGCAAGGACGGCCCAGGCCTGATAGTAGAGCTTGAAGACCGTGTTCATCCGCCAGCTTGGGGTATTTGCGAAGGTGTCCACCACATAGAACATCTCAGGGACAATGAGGAGCACCAGCCCCAGGGCCACGAGCCCAAGGGCAAACAGCAGCCCCACTTCTCTGGCCAGCCCTGCGGTCGGCTGGGGCTCCTCCGGCGCACCTTCCTGCACCGCCGGCTGGACACTCTCGGGGTTGCTCTTCGGTTCGGTCAGTTGCATGGCCCGGTAGAGACACAAGGCCAGGACCAGCAGGCCGGGGAGGAGGTGCAGGAGCCTGGGGGACACCTGGGTGCTCTGGCCTGTAGCGGCAGCAGCCAACGCCCAGACTGTGAACAGCCCCAGTGGCAGTCCCAGGGCCAGCATCGCGTAGCGAGCGCTGAGTCGCGCGGTCGCCTGCTGCACCTGGGTCACCAGGAAGGGGGCAAGGGCAAGCAGGGGGAGGCCCCACACGAGGAGGAAGTGGAGGGGCCGCGTCACTGGCCCCTTGGCGGGCAGAATCCCCCTGGCCTGCGTGGCCAGGCCGAGGTAGAAGGGGGTGTAGAGCACCACGGCCAGGAAGAGGAGCGCCCCCAGCAGCCCTGCCAGACCAAGAAGGACCCGCCGGTCCCTTTCCAGCCGGTAGTCGCGAAGGGCTTTGACCACCACGACCGCCGCCGTAAAGATGAGGAAGGTGGGCAGGTCCCAGGAGTTCATGAACCCCAGGGCTCCAAGGGCCAGGCCGCCGACTATCACCCAGGGCCACCGTCTGCGGAGCCATCCGGTGTCCAGCCTCTCTCCGGAGGCCAGGAGGTTCAACGGGAAGGCCAGGCTGAAGAGGACAAAAGGCAGAGACATCACGTGGGGGTGCAGGTCGCCGAGGAGCAGGCTGAAGAACGGGAACTCCTGGATGGTGTAGTCCAGGCTGCGGCCACCCACCACCGTGTCAACAACGCGGGTAGCCCGCCACCACCACCAGCCGTCGGTAGGATACCAGGCGGTGCCCACCAACGGGCCTTCCAGCCCCTTGATCCCCAGACCCTGCCAGAAGTGCATGCTCCCCAACCCCAGTACCCGGAGCAGCTCCAGGGACCCCTCCAAGTTGCTGACCACAAGCAGGAGGAGCACCGCAACAACACCGTAGAGGAAACCCTTGCCCCAGGAGCCACCCAGCCCTCGCACTATGGTGAAGACCAGGCTCAGGGCGCCAGCGGCTGCCATGGCAGGAACCAGCGACAGGGCGAGGTTGTAGGAGATGTTCGAGGGGATGCCCGTCAGCTTGGTGAGCAGGGCCATCATCAGATAGCCAAAGTAGTAGTAGCTCACCTTGAACCCCTGGAGCCACGGGTCATCGGGCGGGAAGTAGGTGGCCTGCAGCGAGGCGTTGAGGAAGGCGAAGTCCATAGGCTTCTCTGTGTGGTTGATGAACGGGTCGTAGGCCCGGTAGAGGGTCCACCCCAGGAAGAGCAGCAGAAACACCCCTTCGATGCCCAGGAGCAGGGCGCGCTCCCGCCATACGAATCCCATGAACTCCCGCCGGTGTCGGATGGTAAGGAGGGCGGAGGCGAGCGCTATCAGGGCAAGGACCAGGAGGATTGACCAGCGGGCGCTGGGCAGGATGTGCAGGCTCCCCAGCAGCCATATGGGGTAAGCCAGCAGAAGTAAGCCGAGAGGCTTGGCAAAGGCATAGCCTCGGTCACGGAGGGCAGGGAAGAGGTAGAAGGCCAGGGGGAACGCCACCACCCCCAGCGCCTCGACGGCCAGGAGCCAGAGCAAGACGCTCACGGCGGCATATTCTCCCCGCGGACTGCGCCCGCGTTACGGGGTGGCGGCAAAGAGGGCCTCCACAAACTCCTCCGGGTCGAAGGGCGCCAGGTCCTCCAGGCGCTCGCCGGTGCCGATGAAGACGACCGGCACCCTGAGCTGCTCGGCAATAGCCAGGACGATACCCCCTTTTGCTGTGCCGTCCAGCTTTGCAAGGAGAATGCCCGTGCACCCCACAGCGTCGGTGAAGGAGCGCGCCTGGACAAGGCCATTCTGCCCTGTGGTGGCGTCCAGAACCAGCAGGATATGGTGGGGGGCATCGGGGTCGAGACGAGTCAGGACGCGCTTGACCTTTTTCAGCTCCTCCATGAGGTTGTACTTTGTATGAAGGCGGCCAGCGGTATCAACGATGACCAACTGGACGCCGCGGGCTCTGGCGGCCTGAACCG
>JACQUN010000142.1 GCA_016210285.1 Chloroflexota bacterium | reverse complement strand
TGCGGACACCAAGCACCTCTTTGACAACCGATACGGCACGGGCCAGAGCACCCTGGATGGCATCACCCGGGCGACCAATGTCCTGTGGGCCGGGAAGCAGGTTGTGGTAGTAGGCTACGGCTGGTGCGGCCGCGGCGTGGCCATGCGGGCCCGCGGGATGGGGGCCCACGTCATCGTCACCGAGGTGCAGCCGGTGCGGGCCCTGGAGGCGGTCATGGACGGCTTCCAGGTCCTCCCCATGTCGGAAGCCGCTCGGACCGCTGACCTCTTCATCACCGTCACAGGCAACATCAACGTCATTGACCAGCACCACTTCGCTTTGATGAAGGACGGCGCTATCCTCGCCAACAGCGGCCACTTCAACGTGGAGATCAACGGCAAGGCGCTGCAAGAGGTCGCCCGCAGCCATCGGACCATGCGGCCCTACGTGGAGGAGTACACCCTGGCGGACGGCCGCCGCCTCTATCTTCTGGGCGAGGGGAGGCTCATCAACCTTGCCGCCGCCGAGGGGCACCCCTCCAGTGTCATGGACATGAGCTTTGCCGACCAGGCCCTGAGCGCCGAGTACCTGGTGGCCCAGGGCCGCAAGCTCACGCCGGACGTGTACCGGGTTCCATCGGAGCTGGACATGGAAGTCGGACGCCTCAAGCTCCAGTCCATGGGCATCTTCATTGACACCCTGACGGAGCAGCAGAAGCGCTACCTGGAAAGCTGGGAGGAGGGCACCTAACCTTTGCAGGAGGAAACACCACGATGGGCATGCGCATGAGCTTCTTCGATTCCCCCAAGTATCTGTTCACCTCTGAGTCGGTCACGGAGGGGCACCCGGACAAGGTCTGCGACCAGGTGTCCGATGCGGTGCTGGACTCCTTCTTGGCCCAGGACCCCTACTCCCGCGTCGCCTGCGAGAGCAGCGCGACCCGGGGCCTGGTGGTGGTCATGGGGGAGATCACCTCCTCGGGCCAGGTGAACTTCAGCGAGCTGGTGCGCGAGACGTTGAAGGAGATCGGCTACACCCGCCCCGAGTACGGCATCGGCCACGACACCTGTGGCGTCATCGTCGCCGTGCAAAAGCAGTCCGAAGAGATCAACCGCGCCGTGGGGCGCGGCGACCCCGGCGACCCGGAGCAGGTGGGCGCAGGGGACCAGGGCATGATGGTGGGCTTCGCCTGCCGTGAAGCGGTGGACAGCGCCGAGCTGAACACCCAGCTTATGCCCCTGCCCATCTTCCTTGCCCACAAGCTCTGCCGGCGCCTGGCGGAGGTCCGCAAGGCTGGCATCCTGCCCTACCTGCGCCCTGACGGCAAGTCCCAGGTCACCGTCGAGTACTGCTATGGACAGCCCAAGCGCGTGCACACCGTCATCGTCAGCCCCCAGCATGATCCCGACGTAAGCTCGTCGCGGATGCGTCAGGACATCATGGAGCAGGTGATCAAACCGATCATCCCTGCCATGCTCCTTGACAAATACACCATCTATCACATCAACCCTTCGGGAAGCTTCGTGGTGGGTGGCCCTGCTGGAGACACGGGCCTCACCGGCAGGAAGATCCTGGTGGACACCTACGGAGGCTCCGCGCGACACGGCGGCGGGTGCTTCTCCGGCAAGGACCCCACCAAGGTGGACCGCTCCGGGGCCTATGCCGCTCGCTACGTTGCCAAGAACATCGTGGCGGCGGGCCTCGCCCAGCGGGCGGAGGTCCAGGTCTCCTATGCCATCGGCCTGCCCAAGCCCATCTCCGTCTCCGTCGAGACCTTCGGCACTGGCACGGTGAAGGAGGACCTCATGGAGCGGCTGGTGGAGAAGCACTTTGACCTCCGGCCAGGGGCCATCATCCGGGACCTGGACCTGCGGCGGCCCATCTACAAACCCACCGCGGCCTACGGCCACTTTGGCAGGGATGACCTGGACCTCCCCTGGGAGCGGCTGGACAAGGTCGAGCTCCTGCGGGAAGAGGCCAGGGCGCAGGCGGGGTCTCCAAGGTAGCATCCAGCCTGAGTTGGCCGCTCGCTCCACCGTGTGCTTCTCTGAGAAGCCTCGTCGCAGGGAATACGCATGAAAGCAGTGATCCTGGCGGGCGGTGAGGGGACAAGGCTGCGTCCCCTCACCTGCACCATCCCCAAGCCCATGGTGCCTGTGCTGAACCGGCCTTTTCTGGAGTACATGCTGGAGCACCTGCGGCGGCACGGGATCGACGAGGTTGTCCTGGCCCTCTACTATCTACCGGAGCAGGTACAGCGGCACTTCGGGGATGGGTCTGCCTTCGGCATCAAGCTCCACTACTCCATCGAAGAGCACCCCCTGGGCACTGCCGGAGCAGTAAAGCAGGTGGAGGCCCTGCTGGACGACACCTTCTTCGTCTTCAACGGGGATATCTTCACCGACCTGGACCTCACTGCCGCTCTGTCCTTCCACCGCCAGGCTGGGGCGGCTGCCACCATCGTCCTGACCCCGGTGGAGGACCCGTCACCCTTCGGAGCAGTGGAGACCGACAGCGCAAGCCGGGTGCAGCGCTTCGTGGAGAAGCCTTCGCCGGAGCAGGTGACCACCTGCTGGGTCAACGCCGGCACCTACATCCTGGAGCCCAGGGTGCTCCGCCATGTCCCCACAGGCGCCCACTACATGTTCGAGCGGGGGCTCTTCCCTCGTCTGCTGGAGCTACGGGAGGCCGTCTGGGCCTACCGCTGCCGCGCCTACTGGCTGGACCTGGGCACCCCCAGAAACTACCTGAAAGCGCACCGGGACCTCCTGCTGGGGGCTCTGCCGATCAAACTCAATGGTTCCCAGGCAGGGACGACTCTGTGGGTAGGGGAGGGCAGCGTTCTTGACCCGACGGCCCAGGTAAGCGGCCCTGTCCTGGTGGGCCGGGACTGTGTCGTGGGGCCCCAGGTCCGCATCCAGGGCCCAGCCGCCCTGGGCAATGGGTGCCGCCTGGGGCAAGGCTCTGTGGTCGAGGGCTCAGTCCTCTGGGCCGGGGCCCGGGTGGGGCCAGGGGCTGTACTGAGAGAGTGCATCCTGGGGCGCAACGTGCGTGTCGGGGAGGGAGTGACCGTTGGGCGGGGATGCATCCTGGCGGATGACGCGGTGGTGGAGGAAGGGAACCATCTGGAGTACGGCGCCGCCCTGGGGCCCGGCAAGCGCCTGGCGGCGGGAACCCTCTCCTTCGTCCGCATCGAGTAGTCCCCAGGCCAAGGCACCGCCCTGCAGTTCAAATCTGGCCCCCAGGGGAGTCCAGGGGGGCATCCCCCTCTGGCAGGGGGTTGGGGGACGTGCCCCCAGCTCCAGGATGTTCCCCCTCTCTCTTGGAGAGGGCTTTGCCTCAAAAGTCATTCTGAACGAAGTGAAGAATCTGGGGTGGGGTGCCGGTTTATGCTTGGCTGACCCCCAACTCCAGACCCTTCGCGGAGTTCACCCTGAGTTTGACGAAGGGCTCGGGGTGACATTAGCAGGCTGTTGAAAAAGGGGTGATTCAGACGGGCGAAGCCCCTTTGACGGGGGTCTGAGGGCCTGCCCTGAGCCTGGCGAAGGAAAGAGGGGCAGGGGGATGGTCGAAAAGGGTTTTTCATCACCCTGTTAGAGGCACTTTTAGGGCAAGGCCCTTGGCAAGGGAGAGGGGACAGCAGGGGGTGAGGGTGCAGTGACCATCAAGTTCGGCACCGACGGGTGGCGAGGGGTCATCGCCGAGGAGTTCACGTTCCAGAACGTGCGGCGCTGTGCCCAGGGAACAGCCCGGTACTTCCTGGGCCAAGGGACGCCGGGCCCGCTGGTGGTGGGGTACGACACCCGCTTCGCCTCGGGGGAGTTTGCCGTTGCCGTGGCAGAGGTGCTCTCCGGCAACGGGCTCCGTTGTCTCCTGGGAGATGAGGCCACCCCAACCCCCGTGGTGAGCTACAACGTGGTGGCGCGCCAGGCCGCTGGCGCAGTGATCATCACGGCCAGCCACAACCCCGCCCACTGGAACGGCTTCAAGGTGCGTACCGCCCAGGGGGGGAGCGCCCCGCCTGAGGTCCTGGAGGCCCTGGAGCGCCATATCCAGCAGGTGGCCGCAGGGCAGATCGCATCGCTCCCGTTGGCAGAAGGGGTGCGACAAGGGCTGGTGGAACGTGCCTCCATGGCGCCCGTGTACCGAGAGCACCTGGCCCGCCTGGTGGACCTGGGTGCTTTGCAGAGAGCAGGGCTGCGTGTGGTGGTGGACGCCATGCATGGTGCCGGGGCAGGCTATTTCGGCGCCTTCCTGGAGGGCGGCAAGACGTGGCTCAAGGAGCTGCGGGGGGAGCGCAATCCCGCCTTTCCGGGGATGCACAACCCCGAGCCGGTGGCCCACAACCTGGCTCCACTCTCCCGCGCCGTGGTGGAGGAGCGAGCGGACATCGGGCTGGCGCTGGACGGCGATGCCGACCGGCTGGGGGTGATGGACGAATCGGGCCGCTTCCTGACGCCCCTCCAGGTCTTCGCCCTGCTTGCCCTCTACTTCCTGGAGGTGCGGGGAGAGCGGGGGCCCATCATCAAGTCGCTCACCTCCAGCAGCATGGTGTACCGCCTGGGGGAGCGCTACGGAGTGCCGGTCTATGAGACCCCCGTGGGTTTCAAGTACATCGCCCCGCTCATGGTGGAGAAGGGTGCCCTCCTGGGGGGTGAGGAGAGCGGCGGATTCGGCTTTCGGGGCCACATCCCGGAGCGAGACGGCATCCTCAGCGGCCTGCTCCTTCTGGACATGATGGTGCGCCTGGGGAAGTCCCCCTCACAGCTTCTCGACACCCTTCACCAGATGGTTGGTCCCCACCACTACCGGCGCGTGGACATCCCCTTCCCCGCCGAGCGGCGGGCCACCATCCAGCAGCAGGTTCAGAGCGCCCGGCCAGACCAACTGGGAGGGAAACCTGTCGAGCGCCTGGACGACAGGGACGGGTTCCGGTTTGTGCTGAGAGGCGGCGCCTGGCTGGTCATCCGGTTTTCCGGAACGGAGCCGCTGCTCCGCATCTATGCAGAGGCGGAGAGCCCCCAGCAGGTGGAGGCGCTCCTGGCGGCGGGTCGAGACCTGGCGGGGGTGTAGCCGGCCAATGGCCTGTGGGACACCTTGAGAAGGAGGGTGCTATGCCTATCACCCTGGCGGAAGCGGAACGGCTGCTCCAGGCCGCCCAGGCCAAGGCAGCGCAAATGGGAGTCAAGGTGAGCATCGCCGTGGCAGACGAGAACGGGCGCCTGGTTGCCCTCCACCGCATGGATGGCGCCGGCTGGTACACCGTCGAGATCGCCACGGCGATGGCGTTCACCGTGGCTGCCTTCCGGCGGCCAGGGGCTGACCTCATCAATCTCCAGGAGCGACCCTTCTTCCGGGCCTTTGCCGCCATGCACGGCGGCCGGGTCCTGGCAGCCCTGGGCTCCCTGCCTATCAAGCGAGGCGACCAGGCGCTGGGGGGCGTTGGGGCCAGTGGCGGCAGTGCAGAGCAGGACCTGGAGATTGTCCAGGCAGGGGTGGCTGCCCTCTAGGGCCAGCGTGAAGACCTCAGCCGACGAGCACCTCCTGCCCGGCCGGGGAAGGGAGAGGGCCGCCGGCTGAGACCCCGCTGCCTAGTCTGAGGACGGCAGCTTCCGGGGCTGCTGGACGACCATCTCTTTCTCGCAGCACATCACGGTGCCATCGCCCGCCTTGGTGCACAGGACGATGCTGTTGCAGACCTCACACTGATACCGCCGTCCAAGCTGATTGGGCATGCCAGTACCTCCTGGGACCTGCCAAAAAGGATGAGTGGGGCACGGAAGGAGGGCTTACTTCTTGGTCATGGGCTGGCCGCAGCACATCACTGCGCCGTTGCCGCCGCGGGTGACGATGAACTCGGAGCCACACTTGGAGCAGAAATAGCGCTTCCCGGTCTCGTTGGCCACTTTGCCTACCCCTGTGTCAAACTGGATTGAGCCGTGCGTATTATAGAAGCCTGCTACATAATTCGTCAACCCGACCGAAGGCGCCTTGCAGGGTCTTTCGGTTCTGCTGGCAGTGTCGTGCCTGTCATTCTTGTATCTTACTCAATAGGGTGGTGGGAAGACCGGTGTCATTCTGAGGAGCGGAGCGACGAAGAATCTGGTGGAGCGGGGTTTCGTTCCCCACCCCAGACCCTTCGCTTCGCTCAGGGTGACAACCGAAAGACCCTGATGCGCCTTGAAAGCGCTATGGTGCCCAGAGAGAGCACTACCCGTGTCCAACGGCAGGCGGTGCTGGAGGTGTGCGCCGCACCGTCTCCAGGAAGGCCGCAGACCGGAGCTCCCGTTCCATCTGCTCTCGGAAGTAGGTCTGCGAGAGCCGCTCCAGCTCCCGCGCCAGCGCCGGAGAGAGGCGAAGCCTGCGAACGTCGCCGTAGGCGTGCCCCTGGAGATAGCGGAGGGTCTTGAGGGCGTCCACGGAGAGGGGGAGCACCAGCCCCGGCCCCTGGCCCTGGCAGCGGAGGCACACCACACCTCCAAGGCTTGGCCGGAACACGTGGGCGTTGGGTGTGATGGGCGACCGGCACTGGACACAGGTGTACAGCTCTGGACGATAGCCAAGATGCTCCAGCAGGTGAAGCTCAAAGTGGCGGAGCAGGAGCTCGCCCTCTCCCTCCTCGAGCCGCCCCAGGGCCTCCAGCACGAGCCGGAACACCGGTGTGTTGGGGTGTTCGTCAGGGGTGAAGGCATCCACCAGTTCTGCGATGTAAATACCCCTGGCCAGGTTGTCCAGATTGGTCCGAAGGCCGGGGAAGGCCCGCAGCGTCTCCGCCTGGCTTACGGTGTCCAGGGAGCGCCCGCGGGCTAGGAGGAGGCGGGCGTAGTTGAGCGGCTCCAGATGGCCGCCCAGCTTGCTGCGGGGCCGCCGGGCGCCCCGGGCCACGGCCCGCAGCTTGCCCAGGTAAGGGGTGTACAGGGTGACGAGCTGGTCCGCCTCCCCCGTGGGGGCCCGCCGCAGGGTGATAGCCTCCGTGGTGTAGAGCCTGGGCTTGTCCATACCACCCCACGAGGGGAAACCCCTTTCATTGCAAAGGAAGAACCCCGCTGGCTACTCATACTCCTGGCGACCCTGCAAGGCGCGGATGAGGGTCATCTCGTCGGCGTATTCGAGCTCCGCGCCCATGGGCAGGCCCCGGGCCAGGCGGGTCATCTTGACCCCCAGGGGCGCCAGCAGGCGTTGCAGGTACATGGCCGTGGCCTCCCCCTCCAGGTTGGGGTTGGTGGCCAGGATGACCTCCTGGACCGCTCCGCCCTTTAGTCGCCCCAGAAGCTCTTTCACTTTCAGGTCTTCTGGCCCTACCCCGTTCGCCGGGGAGATGGCGCCGTTCAGGACGTGGTAGAGGCCCTTATAGACCCTGGCGCGCTCCAGGGCCAGCACGTCCAGCGGCTCTTCCACGACGCAGATGCGGTCGTGCTCGCGGCGGGGGTCATCGCAAATGGCACAGGGGTCTCTGTCCGTTGTGTTCTGGCAGCGGGAGCAGGCGGTGATCTGCTCCTTCACGGCCAGGATGGCCTCGGCTAAGGACCGGGCCTCCTCGGCGGGCATGCGGATAATGTGATAGGTGAGGCGCTGCGCGGTCTTGGGCCCGATGCCGGGGAGCTTGTGCAGCTCCTCGATGAGGCGAGCCACCGGGGGTGCAACGGGAATGGGGTCAAGGTTGCGGTGCATAGAATGAGATCGCTTCTCTGAACCTATCCCAGAATCTCGTGTCCACCCCCGCCTTCAGGCGGGGGCATCTTGCCACAGCCTTCAGCCTGCGGCGTCGTCCCGAGAACTCTCCCTACCTCAAGCGGGGGATGATCTGGTCAAGAGTCTGGCTCGCGTGCTCTTCAAAGTGGCTGACCATAAACCCAACGTAGTAGGACACGGGCCTGGTGCTTCCATCAGATTGAGCCACGGGTCGGTCCCACTGCTCTGGCGTCACCCTGGCAAGGATGGAGCGGCATCGCTGGTATTCCCTGCCCAGGTTCTCTTTGACGGTGTCCCAACGCTGCTCCGGAGAGAAAGCCCCGCGCGCGGGGTGCTCCTGCCCCAGCAGGGTTTCCACGAGGTTGCTGTAGCCCCCGTCTCTGGGCGCAAGATGATTCAAGCAGTCCACCACCGACCACTCGGTGCCCTTGTGGGCCTGCTCTGCCGTCAATCGGGACAGGGCAGCGGCAAGCCGATTATGCGCCGCCTCCAGCCGGGTCTCGAGCCCCCCTCGTGCTGTGCTGAACTCTGTCATAGCCATACACCATCCACCATACGGTTTTTGGGCTGCCGTGGTGCGCCCCTATCCTGAAGCCTATTCTACCACCACCTGCTCCGGCCCGCTCTGGCGCACCACCTCGCCGATGGGCAGCGCCTCTGGGACGGTCTGTCGCACCCTGGCGACATCTTCCGGCGCAGCCATCAGCACCATGCCGATTCCCAGGTTGAACACCCGGAGCATCTCCCGCTGGGCGATGTTCCCGTGGCGCTGGACAAGGGTGAAGATGGGCGGCACAGGCCAGGAGCCCCAGCGGAAGCGGGCGGCCAGGCCCTGGGGCAAAACCCTGGGCACATTCTCCAGGAGTCCGCCGCCGGTGATGTGGGCCATGCCCCTGATGTGGGGCAAGGCTTGGGCCAGGAGAGGGTAGTAGCAGCGATGGGGAACCAGCAACTCCTCCCCCAGGGCCTTGCCCAGCTCCGGGTAATGCTGGCGTAGGACCTCTGGGTCGTCGTCAATGCGGAAGACCTGACGCACCAGGGAGTAGCCGTTGGTGTGCAGGCCGCTGGAGGGGATGCCCAGCAGCACATCCCCTTGCCGGATGCGGGAGCCGTCCAGGATGGCCTCTCGCTCCACCGCCCCCACCACAAAGCCCACCAGGTCGAAGTCATCCCCGTGGTAGACGCCGGGCATCTCCGCCGTCTCCCCGCCGATGAGGGCACACCCTGCGGCGCGGCATGCCTCTGCCAGACCCCTGGCCACCGCCTCGGCACGCTCGGGCGTCAGGCGGCCCCAGCCCATGTAGTCCAGAAAGAAGAGGGGCCGGGCGCCGCAGGTGAGGATGTCGTTGACACAGTGGTTGACCACGTCCATCCCCACGGTGTCATACCGGCCCATGAGCACGGCCACTCGCAGCTTGGTGCCGACGCCATCGGTGTGGGAGACCAGGACGGGTTCCCGGAAGCCCGCCACCTGGAAGAAGGAACCGAAGAAGCCGATGTCCTTGAGGACGCCGGGGGTGAAGGTGCCCCGGGCCAGGCGGCTAATGCGCGCCTTGGCCTCACCCGCGGCATCGCGGTCAACGCCGGCGGCGCGATAGGCCGCCGGCGGCGCAGACGACACAGCAGAACCTTGGGAGGGCCTGGGCTGCGTTCGGCGGCGCGGGGGCACAGGACGCTCCAAGAGCTACACCTGCTCCAGGGCCAGCTTGCTCAACTCCAACTGCACGTTGATGGGATAGTTCCCGGTGAAGCAGGCAGCACAGAAGGAGGTCTCGTCGCCACCCACCACCTTCATGAGTCCCTCAACGCTCAGGTAGCCCAGGGAGTCGGCGTCAATGGCCTTGCAGACCTCCGGGATCTCCATGCGGGCGGCGATAAGCTCGCGACGCGTCGCCATATCAATCCCGAAGTGGCAGGGCCAACGGATGGCTGGCGCGCACACGCGCATGTGCACCTCTCGAGCGCCGGCCCGGCGTAGCAGGCTCACCACATGGGGGGTCGTCGTCCCTCGCACGATGCTATCGTCCACTACCACCACCCGCTGCCCGGACAGGACCTCCGGCAGGGGATTGAACTTCAGGCGCACGCCCAGGTCGCGGATGCGCTGGTCCGGCTCAATGAAGGTGCGCCCTACGTAGCGGTTCTTCATCAGCCCCTCCCGATAGGGGACCCCCGACTCCTGGGAGAAGCCCACGGCAGCGGGGGTGGAGGAGTCTGGGATGCCGATAACGATGTCCGCCTCCACAGGGTGCTCCCGGGCGAGCTGGCGCCCCATGGCCATGCGGGCGTTGTACACCAGCTTGTGATCGAGGAGGCTGTCGGGGCGGGCGAAGTAGATGAGCTCGAAGACGCACAGCGCACGCCGGCTCTCGCGCCCCCGGTGGATGGTGTGCAACCCCCCTTCATCCACCAGGATCGCCTCGCCTGGCTCTACCTCCCGCAGGAACCGCGCCCCGATGTGGTCCAGGGCGCAGCTCTCAGAGGCGACCACCCACCCCCCGTTCAACTTGCCGAGGCACAGTGGGCGCACGCCCAAGGGGTCTCGCATGGCCATCATGGAGGTCTCCGTCAGAACCACAAGGGAATAGGCCCCCTGGATGCGCCTCATGAGGGAAGCGACCCGCTCGGCCCAGTCCCGCCCCGGGGCATTGGCCAGCACATGGGCAATGACCTCAGAGTCGGTGGAGCTGGTGAAGGCGCACCCCCACTCTGCCAGCTCCTGGCGCAGGGGCACGGCGTTGATGACGTTGCCGTTGTGCGCCAGGGCCAGCTTGCCGTAGAGGCCCTGGACCACCAGCGGCTGGGCATTCTCAATCTTGGTGGACCCGGTGGTTGAGTAGCGGGTGTGGCCGATAGCGATGTGCCCGGAGAGGCGGCGCAGGTCGCCCTCGTGAAAGACCTGGGGCACCAAGCCCATAGCGGTATGGACGTGTATCTGGCGGCCATCGGAGGTTGCGATGCCGGCGCTCTCCTGGCCCCGGTGCTGGAGGGAGAAAAGGCCAAAAAAGGCGACCCGGGCTACATCCTCCCCCGGTGCATACACCCCGACAACCCCGCAGGCTTCCCGCAACTGGCTTGTCACAGGCGCCCCTCGCCAGAGGAAGAGGACTGACAACTCATGGGCGGCCACCCTCCCTGATGCAGTCCATCGCGATTATACCCCGCCCCCAGGGACGGGTCAATCGTCTTGAGTTCTCTAGCTCGTACCCCTTGCACCTTCCGAGGCCAGGAACCCGACGCCGCTGCCGGCTTCTCGCGCCGACCACCGGTCGGCCTCCACCGCGGTGAGGAAGTCCAGGACGACCCGGTTGAACAGCTCCGGCTCCTCCAGGTTGATGGCATGGCCGGACTGCGGCAGGACCACCAGGCCCGACCTGGGGATGCATCGCTTCATGAAGAGGGCAGGCTCCAGGCAGGGCTCGTCCTCATCCCCCACGAGAATCAGGGTTGGCACCCCCAGTTTGCGCAGGCTGGCCTCCAGCTCATAGATCCCTCGACGCCGCCCCTGGACCCCGCGGAAGGTCAAGGCAGACCCGACGGGCGAGTGGGCCATGAAGAGTTTGGCGAACTCCTCCCACGCCTTGGGGCTTTTCCGGAGAAGCTGAACACGGGTGGGGCCTCGAACGTACTCCGCCATGCCCTCCATCCCGCCAGCCTCCAGCCTTCGGGCGAAGACCTCCGCCTGTTGGCGGAATCGCTGGGGGTCCGTCGTCCCGGTGCCAGCGCCGGCTACGATGAGCGCCCTGGCCATGGCTGGATGGGCGATGCCGAAGTTCAGCGCCAGCCCCCCACCCATGGAGAGCCCGCCGACATACGCCTGGGGGATCCCCAGGTGCCGTAGGAGCCCGTGCAGGTCCTCCACCTCCTGTTCCACGGAGTAGGCTTCCAGGTCCCTTGGGACATCCGACGGCGGGTAGCCCCTTGCGTTGTACGTGACCACGGAGTAGCGCCGGGAGAAGAACTTGACCTGGGGGTCCCAGCTTTCGTAGCTCCCAGCGAACTCGTGGCACCAGACCAGCGGGAATCCCTGCCCGGTGACCTCGTAGTAGAGGTTCACCCCGTTGACCAGCGCCTTTGGCATCGGGACCTCCTCGGTTGCTCCGGACTCCTGCACGGCGACCAAGTCGCGATAATGGTGCGCCTGGGGGTGGCTCCTATCGGAACCATGGCTCAGCTTGCCCGCTGTCCTCGGGGGTAGAGGACCAGCAAGGCTACGAAGATGACGGCGAGAAGCACGAACAGAATCACCGTTGTGGGCGACGCCCTCCCGAGCACGGCGAAGTTGGCGTAGGCGCCTGCTACAACTATGATGCCCAGGGCGATGATGATGGCCTTGAGAAGACCCAGGTTCCCCAAGACATTGCGGAAGGCCAGGACAGCAGCCACCGCCCAACCGAGGAGATAGCCAGCCTCCAGCTTGAACATCGCATCTACGGGCTTGGTAAACGTCTCCCCGGCCGGGGCCCAACCCTTGAACGAGGCTTCGCCGAGGAAGAGGTCGCTTATGACCCCGATCACGGCCAAGACTACGTACACTCCCAGGGCCACCCTGATGCCGATCAACCTGCCGCGTGAAATGGCCACTTGTCTCTCCTTTCTGCCTAGCGCCACCCCCAGAGTGCCCTCATTTTATATCAGAATCTCCCATTTCAGCGAGTCCCTGCTAGTTTCGGCGCAGGAACCGGAGGAACTCTTCCTCGCTCACCTTGCGCCGCTCCCGCAGGCACAAGACTGCGTACTGCATGAACATGCGCGCCAGGCCGGGGTAGGTCAGGGCATCGGCGCCAAAGACAATGCGGGGAACGGGCGTCGAAAAGTCCACCGAGACGCTGGCCCGCTCCTCCCGGCTGAGCTCCAGCTCCACGCTGACCCCTGTGCCCTGCTGGATGCGCTCCTTGATCCTGCGCAAGAACTCCAGGTCCTCCATGCCCACAGTGTAGCGCCTTGCGCAGTCGCCCGCCAGTGCACCGGACAGAGCAAGACATTGCCCGCAGGCGGCCTGGCGGAGGCGCTGGCCAAATAGCCCCTTGACACGTGTCCCTACCGCTTCTACCATCAGAGTATGGACCTGTTGAGATGGAAAGGCCTCTTGGCCCTCCTGGTGTTTACGGCGCTCCTCTCAGGGTGCGCGAGCCTGCGGATTGGCCCGAGAGCAGCCGCGTCACCGATAGCCGTCGCCACACCCGCAGCGAACGCTGTCGCCCCCGCCACCCAGGCGCCCAGCCCCACTGCACCTGCGGCTACAGGACTGCCTGCGGTTGCCGATGTTGTGGCGAGGGTGGCCCCCGCCGTGGTGAGCATTGCCGCCCAGGTGCAGGGCGTGGACATATTCCTCCGCCCCATTCGAGGGGTGCAATCAGGCACAGGCGTTATCTTCGACGCGCGGGGCTATGTGCTGACCAACAACCACGTGATCGAGGGGACGCAGACCATCACGATAACCCTCTCGGATGACCGCACCTTCACGGCCGAGGTGGTGGGCGCTGACCCCCTGAGCGACCTGGCCGTGCTTCGTATCGGCGACAAGGAGACGTTCCCACACCTGGAGTTCGCCGACCCGAGCTCAGTGCATGTGGGTGACTGGGTCATCGCCATCGGCAATGCCTTGGCCCTGCCGGGAGGCCCCACGGTGACCGTGGGGGTCGTGGGTGCCCTGAACCGCTCCGTCCCGGTGGAGGACAGGGTCATGCACGACCTCATCCAGACGGACGCCGCCATCAACGAGGGCAACAGCGGCGGGCCCCTGGTCAACCTTCAGGGCCAGGTGGTGGGCATCAACACCATCGTCGTGATAGAGGCCCAGGGAATCGGCTTTGCCATCAGCACATTCAATGCCATCCCTGTCGTGAAGTCCCTCCTGGAAAACGGGCGCGTCGTCTGGCCCTGGATGGGAGTGGCTGTGTCGGACCTGACGCCTGGCAAGGCCCTGGAGCTCGGGCTTTCGCTGCGGGAGGGTGTCATTATCGCAGGCGTGACCCGGAACAGCCCCGCGTCCAGGGCAGGCATCCGGGCCGGTGACATCGTCCTCTCCCTCGACGACAGCAAGGTGCCCACGGTTCGAGAGCTCCAGCGCCTCCTGCGGGAGCGCTACAAGGTGGGGCAGGGGGTGCAGATAACCTTGCTGCGGGACGGGAAAGAGCAGAAAGCCGCCCTGAAGCTGGAAGAGATGCCCCGCAGCTAGTGTCCTGAGTCAGAAGAAGCATGTATATTTCGGCCCGCCCTTCGACAAGCTCAGGACGAACGGAATAGGGGTCCCCCGTTCGTGGTGAGCTTGTCGAACCACGAAGTCCTTATCACCAACTGCGAGAATCATTTGAGGAACCTGCAACTCAGGACACTAGGAATGGGGCTACCCCAGCCTACCTCCGCCTGACCCAGTGCAGCTACCCCAGAGCGCATCGCAGCTCGTCCTCCCCAGAAGGAGGAAACCACGTACGACCTCCTTGTCCGCGGCGGCCAGGTCATTGACGGCAGCGGCAACCTCCCCTTCCGTGCCGACGTGGGGGTGGAGGGCGATCGCCTGAAGCTCCTGCGGGGGGACACCCCTGGCGCAGAGGCGGCGAGAGTCCTGGACGCCACGGGCCGGGTGGTCTGCCCCGGTTTTATTGACACGCACGCCCACTCCGGCCTCATGGCCCTCCACAGCCCCGGCTACCACGAGCCCAAGGTCCGCCAAGGGGTCACCACCGAGCTGGTGGGGGTGGATGGCAACTCCTACGCCCCGTTCCCCTCGCCAGACGACCTGGAGGCCTTCGCCTTGCTCAACGCGGGCCTGGATGGCCGCCTGCCCGCGGGGCTCCGCTGGTCCAGTGTGGCAGAGTACCTGGAGGCCTTTGAGGGCAGGGTTGCATGCAACATCGCCTACGTGATCGGCAACTCGGCGCTGCGGATTGCCGCCGTGGGGTGGGAGAACCGACGGCCCACCGCCTCCGAGGCGGCCCGCATGCATGACCTGCTGCGCCAGGGGATGCGAGAGGGCGCCTTCGGCATGTCCACAGGGCTCACCTACCCGCCGGGCAGCTATGCGGAGACTGAGGAGCTAGCCGAGCTGTGCCGCACCGTCAACCCCCAGGGCGGTGTCTATGTGACCCACGTGCGCTACACCCTGGGGGACCGGATCCTGGACCCCTTCCGGGAGGCCATCGAGATCGGGCGGCGCAGCGGCGTCCCGGTCCACATCTCCCACCTCCACTCCCCTCGGCCAGGGGGCGCCCGCCGCCTGTTGGCCCTGGTGGACGAGGCCCGCCTAGAGGGCAGGGATGTGACCTTCGACTCCTACTCCTACCCCTACTCCAGCACGCGCCTGGTAGCCCTGATACCAGAGTGGGCGCATGAGGGCGGGACCGCCCGCCTGCTGGAGCGGCTGCGGGTCCAAGAGATACGGGCCCGCATCGCCGCGGACCCCGACTTCTCAGGCCGGGACTTCCGTTCCTTCCTGGTCACCGCCTTCACCCAGGCAACGTACAAGCGCTTCGATGGAATGTCCCTGGCAGCCATCGCCGAGGCCCTGGGGCTGAGCGTGGTGGACACCCTCTGCGATCTGCTCCTGGAGGAAGACCTGGGGCTCTCGTACACCGCCCTGGGAGGCAACCCCCTGAACATCCGGGAGTTCTACCGGCACCCGGCCCACATGGTAGGCAGCGACGCCCTCCTCATCGGGGACCACCCCAACCCCCGCAGCTACGGCTGCTACCCGCTCGTGCTGGGGGATTTCTGCCGGGAGGAGGGGGTGCTGGACCTGCCCTCAGCGGTACGCAAGATGACCTCCTTCCCTGCCCAGCGCCTGGGCCTCAGCGACCGTGGCATGCTGAGGGACGGCATGAAGGCGGACATGGTGGTCTTGGACCCCCAGCGGGTGCGGGCCACCGCCACCCTGGAGAACCCCCGCAGCGCACCCGAAGGCATCGAGCACGTCATGGTCAACGGGGTGCTCGTCGTAGAGAGCGGGAAGCCCACCGGCGCCCTGCCAGGGCGGGCGCTGAGGCACGGGAGCTAAGAAACTATCTCAAAACCCTCACCCCCTGTGTCCCCCGCTCCCTTAGCAAGGGAGCGGGGGAGGAAAAGGAATCTGGGGGACACCCCCAGACCCCTGCCAGAGGGGGTTAGCTCCCCTCTGGACTCCCCCAAACGGCAGTGTTGAGATAGTTTCTAAAGAATGCCAGCCCTGTGGGGTACGGAAGGAGCCAGGGGACCAGGACGCTCAACCAGACATTGAAGGGGCCAAGAATCAGGATGTAACGCAGGGGGCCTCCAGGGGTAATGGGGGCTACACAGAGGCGCGCGTGGGCAGGGCCAGGGTGGCCGAGGCGGAGGCGACCACCCGCTCCCCCTTCTGGTTCTCGATCCACAGCTCGCACTCGACCAGATGCTGCCCGTCCCGCGACTCCTTCTTCGCGACTCTGCCCTTGCAGGTCAGGGTATCCCCAGGGAAGACGAAGCCGCGGTTCTGGAAGGCCAGGCGCTGGATGGCCCCTGGGTCGCCTGCCCAGTCCGAGAGCATCTGGGCCAGATAGGCCCCCAGCATCTGGCCATCCACGAAGGGGGCCTGGAAGCCGAGCTTGCGAGCGTAGTCAGCGTCGTAGTGGAAGCGGACGTAGTCCCATGTGGCGGCGCCGTACATCATCATAGCCACCGGATTGATCTCCTTGGTCAGCGCCGGGACCTCATCCCCTTCCCGAACATCCTCAAAGTAGCGCACGGCCTTTCCACCCCCCCCCTTGGTTGCGTGCAACATCCCGGTTCGCCTAGTACGTGACCCCCTCGGCCTCCAGGCGTGCCAGGGCTTCTCTGGGCAGACCCAGGAGCTCCCCCAGGGCCCATCCGGTGTGCTCCCCGATGAGGGGCGCATGGCGGTAGGTGGTGCGGGGAAGGTCGGTGGTCTTCCAGGCGAGGCCCCCCATGCGCCGGCGGCCCGCCTCCGGGTGCTCTGTGGTTGTGATAAATCCGCGGGCCTTCAGGTGGGGGTCGTTCAACAGGTCCTTTGCGTTGAGGGATGCCCCTGCTGGGACCCCGGCGTCCTGGAGCAGGTGCATGGCCTCATCGTGGGCGTGCTTCCTGGTCCAGGCGGTGATGACCGGCTCCAGGGCAGCCTGCCGCTGCCAGCGCTCCAGGGGGTCGGCGAAGCGGGGGTCATCCGCCAGGTCTGGCCTGCCGATGACCCTGCACAGCCCCTGCCACTCCCCGTCGGTGGAGACCGAGATGGCGACCCAGGCGTCCCGCCCGCGGCAGCGAAAGATGCCGTGGGGGGCCTTCACGGGGTCGCGGTTCCCCAGGGCCTTGCCCTCCCGGCCGTTGACCGAGTAGTCAAAGACGGCCTCCGGGATGAGTTGGGTCATAACCTCGGACATGGAGAGGTCAATGTACTGCCCCTGCCCGGTGCGCTCTCGGTGCTCCAGAGCCTCGAGGATGGCCAGGCAGGCGAAGGTGCCGCTGAGGGGGTCGGGGAGAATTGCGCCCATGATGCGAGGCCGGTCCGCAGGGCCATAGCTGGTGAGGGCAGCAACGCCGCTGAAAAAGGCCACGGCGCTGTGGAGCCCGCCGTAGCGGCTGTAGGGGCCCCGTCGCCCAAAAGCGCCCAGGGAGGCCACGATGCTATCGGGGCGGAGCTTCCGCACCTCTTGATAGCCCAGGCCCAGCTTCTCCATGGTGCCGGTGGCGAAGTTATCCACCACCACGTCGCTGACCCGGATGATCTCTCTGGCCAGGGCAACCCCTTGAGGGTTCGTCAAGTTGAGGGTGCAGCTCAGCTTGTTGGTGTTCAGGGTGTTGAAGGGCCCCGCGGTATTCGGGCCCTCCCGGTCGTAGGCAAAGGGCGGGTTTCCGCGGGAGACAGAGCGCACATGGCTTTCAATGAGGATGACCTCAGCCCCCATCCAGCCCAGCATCTGGGCACAGAAGGGCACCGCCACTATCTGGCCGAAGTCAGCGACCCGAATGCCTTCCAGGGGCAGACTACCCATACCGACACCTCCTCCGCCGGACGAGTGTGTCTACTCTACCTCCAGCCCCGGGATGCGAAGCTGGACCCCTGCCCGCTCCTCCTGGAGCAGGCAGACCGCCCGCGAGTCCATCTCCCCCCACCCCCGGTTCAACGCCTCCTGCATCTCCTGGAGGGTCAGGCTGCTCAGGCGCATGGGCACGCCAAACTCCCGCCCCAGAGATACCGCCAGGTCCACGTCCTTGTGGGCCAGGCGGAGGGCGAAGTCTGGCGGCTGGAAACGGCCCTGGAAGAGGGTGCGGGGCAACTGGCTGTGGAGGATGCTGGCCCTCCCCAGGGCGCCGCGCCGCACCGCCTCCCAGATGGCTCGGGGCTCGACCCCGGCCTTGACGCCCATCGTGAAGCACTCGGCGATGGCCAGGGCCAGGGTGTAGCCGATGCAGTTGTGGGCCAGCTTGCAGATGGTGCCACTGCCCACGGGGCCCACATACATCACCTTGTCCCCGATGGCGTCCAGGACAGGCTTGATACGTTGATAGACAACCTCGTCGCCGCCTACCATGACCGCCAGGTTGCGGGTGCGAGCGCCCGGAACGCCGCCGCTCACGGGCCCGTCCAGGACATGGGCGCCCTTTTGATCCAGGAAGAGGGTGGAGAGCTCGCGGATGAGGGTGGGCGAGCTGGTGCTGAGGTCCACGTACACGGCGTTCCGCTCGATGCCCTCGAGAATGCCGTCAGGGCCCAGGGACACCTCCTGCACCTCCTTGGGGCCAGGCAGAGAGGTGAAGATGACCTCGCTGGCCTGGGCCACCTCTTTCGGTGAGTCGGCCCAGAGGGCACCGGCCTCCAGGTGAGGGGCTGCGGCCTCCCGCCGGAGGTCAAGGACGGTAAGGGTGTGGCCAGCCCTGAGCACGTTGAGGGCCATGGGACCCCCCATGTTGCCCAGGCCAATGAATCCCACTTTCATAAGGCACCTCTCTGCCGCCCAATCCTAAGCGGAAAAACCCCTGTTAGCAATAGCCTTGTTTTGCGTAGAGTCCCTGTTGTGCCCTGCTATCCAGGCAGCGCCATGAGTGTTTCCCGGTCCTGTGCGTTGTACAGAATGGCTCCTCGGGCTAACGGCGCAGCGAACCCTACTGTGGGATAGGATCAGACTCCGCTTTTGCAAAGGGCTACAGTCTCATGCGAATTAGCTGCTGCATCAAATCGAGCTCTTTACTTTCCTGAAAATTCCTGCAGAGAATATATAAAGGCTTGTTTTCGGTCATGACGAGTTTAGATAACGGTTCTGGGGTTTTCTTACGGTCAACCTTTATGTCAGCCATGTAACTAGCAAAATAGAAGCGAATGTACTTCACGCCCGAATTCTCATACATATAGGGGTCTAATATTCCCTTTGCCAGAGGGTGATCAAATTTGGACAGGACTACGCTGAAGTCCTCGCTATTGCCTGGAGCACTGTTCACAATATGCTGCTTAGCAATATCCTCAAACCGGCCCAGGCAGAGCCTTGAGAAAAATTTTTGGCTTGAAACAGATGCCCTCCAGAGCATCGAGATAAAGAATAGTTTCAGCCTCCGATATTCGAAATTGTCTACTACGTAGCAAATCTTCCGATTGCCGTGATATCGCGCTCGTCCATTGAGCGGTTCCTCAGCTAGTAATTGCTGGGCATAGTTGTCCCACCCCTGCCAGATAAGCTCACACTTGCTACAGACAATAGTTTGGTCATACACCCCTTTGCGAGACTTCTTGGTATACTCACCGCCTCTATTTGTAACGATCTCCAAAGGCTCCTGTCCTTGCTTTAGACGACGAAAGAAACCGGCGGGGATAATATGGGCCTCTATGAGTTCGCTTTCATTGCCACAGAATTTGCACTTCATTGTACTCTCGAGCATCCAATAGATATCATACGTAGCAAGTTCTGCATATCCCAATATTTCCGCGCTCTCCGCCGTTAGCCCGGTGGTTCAGAAAGTCGCGGCCTTTTCAACACCTTATCGTGCTCCCCCACATTGCGCATGAAGATGGTTTCTCCGGTCATCTCAAAAGTCATCCGCAATCTCTTTGAAGGGCGAGCTTCCCAGGTGTTCTTCCTACCTTCCATTTTCTTGACACGGAGGCTGGGGTGTTTGAGATTATCACCCAATAGAGAGAGCGCCTTGCGGACGCTCCGTTTCTCGGTCTTGTTAAGCTCCTCATATGCCTGTTCAAATTGCTCGGTGAAGAGGGTCTCCACTTGCTATGCTTTGCCCTCGAGATACTTGACTGCATCAGCGGCTGACTTGAACCTCTTCACCCTGCCGGCTTTTATATCATCGTCCGCCTTGCGTTCCCCATTTTGCCACTCCTCAGTCCAAAAGTAAGCCTGACTGGCATCTACAAGCTTCTTGGGCGTCAATACGATGCGTCCCTCTTTATCAAGCTTAACCTCAACGAAATCCCCTGGCTGCATATTGGTCTTCATCCTGATTTCTTTAGGAAGAGTGACCTGCCCACCGCTAGTTAATTTTGTTAGCGTGCTCATTGACTTTCTCCTTATCATTGGCTCATTAATTCATTATTCAATAATATCTTAAACCAAAATAGCGTATAAAGCAAGAAC
>JACQUN010000138.1 GCA_016210285.1 Chloroflexota bacterium | reverse complement strand
ATGCTGGACCTAGTTGCACTCACCTCAGAAAATGAGCCTTTTGGTCGGGTGTTAGTGGAGGCTATGGCTGCTGGCAAACCGTTGGTGGCCACGGAGGGAGGAGGAGTCAAAGAAATTGTCGTGGACCGCGAGACCGGGTTGCTGGTTCCGGTGGGGAATGTGGAAGCGATCGCCGGGGCGATCAACTGGCTGCTGGAGAATCCCGAGAGGGCCCGTTCTATGGGAGTGGCGGGAAAACGCCGGGCAGAGCTATTCTTCAGCGTAGAGGCGCATGCCACCAACGTTCAAACTCTGTACAACGAGTTGCTATCTCGATGAGGCTTGGTATCGACATTCGGGAGTTCGCCCGAGGCCGGGCAAAAGGTTACATAACGCGCTGTTTCGGAAGATGGCCTGCCGGGTAGCCGAGGTCGAGCTGGGAGGTGCGGCCAGCGCCCGGGTGCGGGCCCGCTTCAGCATCGCCGCCCACGTGGCACAGGTCGGAGCCCTCTACGAAGAGATCTGGGCGGAATATGGAGCTTGAGCATATCCCCTGTCCGCTCTGCGAGAGCAAGAGCTGCCAGCCCCTCTTTGCCCACGGGGGCGAGCAACACGTCCGTTGCCTGTACTGCGGCCTAATCTACGTCAACCCACGCCAGGCCAGAACACAGGTTGAAGCTTTTTACGAAGAAAAGTATTATCACCTGGAGCAGAAGAAGGTAGAATTCGCTTCGCGGCTGGAGCTCTTTGCCGAAGCAGCTCAGCGGATCGAAGGTCTCGCTAGCCGTGGATGCCTTCTGGACATCGGCTGCGGGTACGGAGATTTCCTCCTCACCTGCCGGCAGCGGGGCTGGCAGGTGACCGGGGTGGAGTTAGGTGGAGCGGCTTGTGCCAAGGCGCGAGAGGCCGGTTTGGATGTCTTCCATGGCACTCTGACCCAGGCCAGGTACCCAGAGGGCAGCTTCGAGGTAGTGACCTTGTGGAATGTGCTAGACCTTGTGGTAGATCCATTAGCCGAGATGCGGGAGGTTTGGAGGGTGCTCAAGCCGGGAGGGGTGGTCTTTTTCCGAGTATCAAATACCAGTTTTCACCTACGGGCTAAGGCAGTGATTCGTCTGTTGAACCGCTGGAAATTGCATGTGCGCGATGTGACTACCTTCCATACGACCAGCTTCTCTCCCCAGACTGTGCGGTTCTTGCTGGAGAAGACGGAATTTGTTGACATCTGGGTGGACAACAGTCCGATGAGTGCCATCAATCCTTGGTCCGTGAAACAAGACCATAGGGCCTGGCTGATCGGCGCGCTTAAGGCCCTCATCCGGCTGGGGGTAAGGGCGGGGGCTCTGGTTTCGGCCGGACGCTGGTTATGGGCGCCGGCCATCGAGGTGCAGGCCCGCAAAGGGGAGGCGCCATGAGGCTGGGCATCGACGTCCGCGAACTAGCCAGGGGGCGGGCGACGGGCATCGGCCGTTTTGTGCGCGACTTTGTCCGCTACGCCAGCCCGGCCCGACCCGACCACCGCTTCTTCCTCTACGGCAACCAACACACGGTCCTGCCCGGGGAATGGCCCAACGTGGAGGCGCGCATTGTCCCCGAGCGCCTGACCCTGTGGTGGGACCAGCGGGTGCTGCCCGGCCTGGTCCGTGCCGACCGGCTGGACGTACTGCTCTCGCCCTATGTCAAAGGCCCGGTGTGCTGCCCCTGTCCCCTGGTGATCACCATCCACGACCTGCTCTTCCTGGTACTGCCCGAAGGGGGGTGGCGCGGGCAGCTGCGCAATGTCTTTTACATGAAAATGGCCCGTCGGGTAGCCCGCCGGGCCGACCTGGCCTTTGCCGACTCCACCCACTCCAGCCTGGACGCCCAGCGCTTTCTGGGGCTCGAAGTAGAGAAGATTCGGGTGCTGCCCCTGGCCCTGAGCGAGGGCTACGGACCGGTGCGCGACCGGGCGGTGCTGGAGGGGGCGTGGCAGCGCTACGGCGTGCGCCCGCCCTATGTGTTTTACCTGGGCCACTTCCGCCCTCACAAGAACGTGCAGGCGCTGCTGCGGGCCTTTGCCGCCCTCGGCGAAGAGTTGTGCTCCCGCTACCAGCTGGTGCTGGGGGGACGGCCCGACCACTGGCAGGCGGAATGCCGGCGGCTGGCCGGGGAACTGGGTATCGCTGGGTGGGTCCGCTTCACCGGCATGGTGGCCGAGGAGGACATGCCGGCGCTGTTCAGCGGGGCGGACCTTTTCGTCTTCCCCTCGCTCTACGAGGGATTTGGTCTGCCTCCCCTCGAAGCCATGGCCTGCGGCACCGCGGTGGTGGTCTCAAACCGCACCTCCCTCCCGGAGGTGGTGGGGGAGGCCGGGGTCCTGGTGGACCCCGAGGACCTGGGCGGGCTGGCCGCCGTGATCGGGCGTATATTAGAGGACGACGGGGAACGAGGGCGTCTGGAACGGGCAGGTCTGGAACGGGCGGCCCGTTTTAGCCCGCCGCTGATCTATGAGCGCCAACTGGTGATATTGGAAGAGCTGGCCGGGAGATGAACAACAGCGGGGTAGTGCTGCTGATCTCCAACGATTTTCCACCGGTGCCCGGGGGGCAGTCGCGGTACCTTTTCGATCTGTGGTCCTGCCTACCAGGGGATCAGGTGGTGGTGCTGGCACCGGAGATGGAAGGGGCGTTAGAGGTGGATCGCGGGCTGGCTTGCCGGGTTGTGCGGGTGCCCCTACCGCTGGGCGACAGGAAGTCCGCCAAGGTTCTCAAGACCTGCATGCTCTGGTGGCGAGCCTGGAGGTTATGTCGCACCCTACCGGTGCGTCTCGTCCATTGCGGACAGCTCTTCTCAGCGGGGCTGGCAGGCTGGGGCTGCTTCCTGCTGTTGGGGGTTCCCTACGTTCCCTATGTGCACGGGGCTGATTTGCTGGCGTACAAGGACCGGTTCCTGTGGGGTTGCGCGCTGCGTCAGATCCTGCGCCGGGCCCAGCGAGTGATCGCCAACAGTGTCTTTACTGGTCATGCGGTCGAGGCTTGCGGGGTGGTGCCCCAGAAGATACTGATTCTCAATCCGGCCATTGACCTGGAGCGTTTTGCCAGGTTGCCGGCCAGGGAGGAGGACCGGCGGCGCCATGGCTGGGAAGACCGCCTTGTAATCCTTTCGGTGGGTCGGTTGGTGGAACGCAAGGGGCAGGACATGGTGATCCGGGCCCTGCCCGAAGT
>JACQUN010000136.1 GCA_016210285.1 Chloroflexota bacterium | reverse complement strand
GTGCTCGTGGATGGCGGTGAGGGCCGCCAGGTGGATGGCCGTGGGGATGACGTCGTTGGAGGACTGGCCGATGGTCACGTGGTCGTTGGGGTGCAACATCCGTGTACCCAGCTTCCCGCCAAGAAGCTCGGTGGCCCGGTTGGCGATGACCTCGTTGGCATTCATATTGGTGGAAGTCCCCGACCCGGTCTGGAAGATGTCCACCACAAACTGGTCGTCAAACTTGCCGTCCGCGACCTCTTGAGCTGCCTGGACGATGGCGTTGGCGAGACGCGGCTCCAGCAGCCCAAGGTCCCGATTCACCTCTGCGGCCGCCAGCTTGACAAGGCCCAGGACCCGGATGAACCGACGGGGGAAGCGCAGGTCGCTGATGGGGAAGTTCAGCACTGCCCGCATAGTCGAGGCGCCGTAGTAGGCGTTGGCGGGCACCTCCATAGGGCCCATGGAGTCCTTTTCTATGCGCGCCCGGCGTTCCACTTGCTGCATGGGTTTCCCTCCGTTCTCTGATTGCTCCTCGATGGGTCAACCCCTCGGCACATCCCCCATTGTAGGACAACTGGCGCTTTTCGCAAACACCCAGGGGCTCAACCCTCGGCTCAACCCTCCTGCAGTCCATCCCTGGCCTGTGGTAGGATGGGCGTGGCCTGTTGCAGCCGACCTCAGAGACCCTGAACCCAGGTGGAGGAAACATGGCCGTGTCATCTCCCGATGTCGTGATTATCGGTGCGGGTGCCGTGGGATGCGCTACTGCCTACTTCCTGGCGCGGGAAGGCCTCCGCCCACTCCTCATCGAGCGAGATGCCCTCGCCAGCCACGCCTCGGGCTTCGCCTTCGGCGGCCTGAACCCCACCTCTGGCGCAGGGATCCCCGGCCCCGTGCTCCCCCTGGCGAAGGAGAGCATGCGCCTTCACCTGGCGCTGCACCAGGCCCTTCGAGAAGGGGGCGGGGTAGAGACCGGTTTTCGGCTGGCCTCCATGCTGGCTGTTGCCCTGAGCGAGGGCGAGGTTGACCAGCTCAAGGCGAATCTGGCCTGGCAGCGCCGTGAAGGGTTCGCGGTCCGGTGGCTGGAGGGCCAGGAGGCAGGGCGCATGGAGCCCCGGCTCTCACCCCACATCCTCGGGGCGCTCCAGGTGGAGGGCGTTGGGCTGCTGGAGAGCTACCGGTACGTCCTGGCCCTGGCCCAGGCCGCCGAGCGCAGCGGGGCTACCATCCAGCATGGGGTTGTTGCTGGCTTCCAGCGGCACAACGAGCGGCTTCGAGGGGTCGTGTTGCAGAGTGGTGCCAGCATCCCCTGTGACCGCGCGGTGCTGGCTGCCGGCCCCTGGGCTGGCGAGGCCGGGGCGTGGCTAGGGGCCGAGGTGCCGGTGGAGCCGCTGAAGGGGCAGATACTCCGCCTCCGCCTGCCGGGCCCGCCCTTGGAGCACTATGTGTCGTGGGCCCATTGCTACGCCGCCACCAAGGGCGATGGCCTCGTCTGGTCCGGCACCACCGAGGAGCGCTCCGGCTTTGACGAGCACCCCACTTCGGAAGCGCGGCTCCACATCCTGGAGGGGCTGCTGCGGGTCATGCCCTCCTTTGCCGACGCCGAGGTGGTGCAGCAGACCGCCTGCCTGCGCCCCCTTTCCAGGGATGGCCTGCCCATCCTCGGCGAAGTCCCTGGCTGGCAGGGCCTCTACCTGGCGGCCGGGGCTGGCCGGAAGGGCATCCTGCTCAGCGCGGGCATGGGGCGGGCGGTAGCTGACCTCATTGTGCGAGGGCATACTGACATACCAGTAGCCCCTTTCTTGCCTCTGCGCTTCGCCGGGTCTGGTGCGTTCCCTCGCCCAGATGAGGGAAGGGGAAGCTAGTGCGGCCCAGGAGGAAGGCGGTTCCGCTGCCATCGGAGGCCGTTTCGCCCGGCTTCCAGGCAGCGCTCCTGCGCTGGTATCGGCAGCACGGGCGCGACCTGCCGTGGCGCAGGACCCGGGACCCGTACGCCATCCTGGTGGCCGAGGTCATGCTCCAGCAGACCCAGGTGGAGCGGGTCATCCCCAAGTACCACGAGTTCCTGGCGCGTTTCCCCACCGTCACCGCCCTGGCGGCTGCTCCCCTGGCAGAGGTCATCCGGGCCTGGTCACCCCTGGGATACAACCTGCGCGCTCTGCGGCTGCACGAGCTTGCCCGAGGGGTATGCGCTCGCTGGAATGGCGCCCTTCCTTCAGACCCCAGCACCCTCCGGTGCCTGCCTGGGATTGGGCCGTATACCGCCAATGCCCTGGCCTGCTTCGCCTTTGATGTCCAGGTCCCGGTGCTGGACACCAACATCCGCCGCGTTCTGGGGCGTCTCTTCCACGGCATCGAACCCACCAGGGGGCATGAGCTGCGGGACACGGCGCAGGCCGCGCTACCGGAGGGAGAGGCGTCCCACTGGAACCAGGCGCTGATGGATCTCGGGGCAACCCTGTGCACACCCCAGCGGCCCCGCTGCCTGCTGTGTCCCGTTCGGGCCTGGTGCAAGGGGGCGCCACTCCTGACATCAGGAGCGCGCAAGGTGGCGGAGCAACGCGGGGCCTATCCCGCCAGGGCGCTTGCGCCCTTTCGTGGCTCTGCCCGCTACTATCGAGGCCGCATCGTGGAGCACCTGCGGAGACTGGGAGACGGTCAGCGAATGCCCGCCATAGCTCTGGGCCAGGCCCTCAAGGGTGATTTCACGCCGGAGGACGGCCCGTGGCTGCTGGACCTCCTTCACGGGCTGGGGCGGGACAGGCTTGTGGCGTTGCATTGGCCGCCCGCGGCAGAGGAAAACCGAAGCATTGCAGAGCTAGGGGTCTCTCTGCCCTAGCCGGGCTTGCTTCCCGGGCCGGTGGATGGGCAGGGGTCCCTACCTGGGGTGCCCGGCGCACCGATACCCCTCCCGGAAGAACCGCTGCACCTTCTCCCGTAGCTTCGTCCAGTGGTCGCCCACCTGCCGTAGCTCAGACTCAGTTAGCTCCGCGTAGGTCTTGTTCAGCTTCGGGAAGCACCACACGGTGGCCGCCCAGAAGTTGGGGACGATGGGGTGGTCAGGGTCGAGGGTCTCAGCAATGAGGCCATCACCGCTCTGGACCTCCCACGCTGCAAGCACCTGCCCCCGCTCCGCCACAACCACCGATTCCATCCAGTAAGCCCGCCGCTCATCGCCCCTGTACGGCGCCATGAGACGCAGCAGCGCCTCCACCCTCGCCCGGTCGCTCGCTCCTTCTCCCGCGAATCGGCCTGTGTGAAGGCTGTCCCACTGGGCCCCCAGCGCTGGAATCACGAGGCCGCCGTCGGAGGCCAGGGCCAGGCACCGCGCGGCCTTTGACCAGGCCAGCGCCTTGAGCCGAGCGTTGGCGAGGTGGGTGGCACCAGTCTCTTCCACCGGTGGGGGATGGGCTACTGCCTCTGGGGTACGCAATGAGAAACCGAGGCCCTCCACCAGCCAGCGCAGACGCTCAACCTTGGCCGGATTGCGTGTCGCCAGAAGGAGGAGTCGGCCCTTCCTTGCCATCTTTGGCCACCAATCCCTCCGTGCAGGGCTGGGGGAGTCAGGGAGGTGAGGTTCTTCAGCCCTCGCCTAGTGTCCTGAATCAGAAGAAACATGTAGTTTTCGAATCGCCCTTCGACAGGCTCAG
>JACQUN010000144.1 GCA_016210285.1 Chloroflexota bacterium | reverse complement strand
GGAGGTCTCGGCGCTGCTGGGGCGGATGCCCTCAGCGGTGGGCTACCAGCCAACACTGGCTACGGAGATGGGGGCCCTGGAGGAGCGCATCACCTCGACGCGCAAGGGCTCCATCACTTCCTTCCAGGCTATCTACGTCCCCGCCGACGACTACACGGACCCGGGCATCGTCGCCACCTTCGGCCACCTGGATGGCGTCATCGCCCTGGAGCGCGCCATCGCCGAGCAGGGGATCTACCCCGCGGTGGACCCCCTCACCTCCACCTCTCGCATCCTGACCCCCTCCGTCGTTGGAGAGGAGCACTACGAGACCGCCCGCGGGGTGCAGCGGGTGCTCCAACGCTACCGGGACCTCCAGGACATCATCGCTATCCTGGGCGTGGAGGAGCTCTCCGAGGAGGACAAGCTCGCCGTGGCCCGGGCGCGCAAGCTCCAGCGCTTCCTCTCCCAGCCCATGTCCGTGGCCGAGCCGTTCACCGGCCGCGAGGGGCGCTACGTGCCGGTGAAGGAGACGGTGCGGGGCTTCAAAGAGATCCTGGAAGGGAAGCACGACGACCTCCCGGAGCAGGCCTTCTATATGGTCGGAGCCATAGACGAGGCCAGGGAGCAGGCAAAGAAGATGGGGGCGATATAGGGGCGAAGTAAGGGTCACTGGCCGCATGTCACTCTATGTTCTGGAGGTGAAAGACTTCAGGGGGCGTTGGGTCAGGTTGGCGCGCTCCAATTTTCAGAGGCATCTGACAAAACATCCTGAGATCGGGCCCTATCTAGAGGTCGTCAAGACTGCCCTTGCAGACCCAGACGTCGTGGTGGAGGCTGACAACGGAGCGACATACTTCTATCGGCTGGGTCTGGGGCAAGGGAAGCTACAAGGGTGCTACCTGCTCATCGTGGTATACTTTAGGAGGGTTGGTGATCTTGAGGAAAATGCGCTTGCGACCTTCTACTTCACCACCCGTATCACTGATGAAGGGGAAGTAGTGTGGCGGAGGCCAGGGTGATTCCGCCTGACGGCCTGGCCCAGGCAAATTATGACCTCCTCGACAGGATTGAGCGAGAAGGTATTGCCCTGTATTACAATCACGAAGCCGACACCCTCTCTCTTGTTATTGGCGAGCCACGGGAAGGGGTAACCGAGCCCATGATAGATGACATTTTCTGTCGCTTGGATCCCGAAAGTCTGAAGGTGATTGGTGTAGAGATTGTGGCCTTCAGGAGAGATTTCCTCCGGAAGAACAAGATCGCGCGAAAGGTGTTCAGCCCCGTTATCCAGGAGTTGGTAGAAAAGGGGGAAGTTGTTCTTCTGGAAGCTTCCATTCGGCGCCGTGCCGGAGAACTCCTGGCTGCTAGTCTCGCAGCCTAAGGGGCATAGCCATGGTGAAGATGAAGTTCGAGATCATCACCGCCGAGCGGGTGGTCTACTCGGATGAGGTGGACCTGCTGGTGGCCCCTGGCATCGAGGGGGAGCTGGGGATCCTCCCCCACCATGCTCCGCTGCTGACGGTGCTGAAGCCCGGCGAGCTGCGGGTGGTGAAGGATGGGCAGGACCAGTACATGGCCGTCACCGGCGGCTTTCTGGAGGTGCTGGCCAACAAGGTCACCATCCTGGCCGACACCGCCGAGCGGGCCGAGGAGATTGACGAGGCCCGTGCCCAGGCCGCCATGGAGCGAGCGCGGGAGCGGCTGGAGAGCCGCGCCGCTGATGTGAGCCTGGAGCGGGCGCTCGCCGCCATACGCCGCGCCGAGGCCCGCATAAGGGTGGCGCGCCGGCGTCGCGGGGTTCCAGGCCAGCCACCTACACCGCCCGCGCCGTAGCGTAGCCCGTTCGAAACCAGCCCCTTCCACTTCCAAGTCCCCAGGCCAGCCACCCCTGCTATCAGCCGCTCCCCGTAGCCTGCGGCTTCGCCGCTGATGCTCTGGCAACAGCCGTTCTACCTGCCAGCAAGAGGGCAGGGGTGCCCAGGGCAGCGATGGGCGCAAGAATCAGGAAGGCGAGGCGATAGTTGCCATAGGTGTCAAACATGAAGCCTGCGAAGGGTGGCCCTCCGATGTTGCCCGCCATGCCGATGAAGCTCATCAGCCCTCGGATGGTCCCGTACCGGCGGGTCCCGAAGAAGTCGGCCACCACCGCCTGAGCAGTGCCCTGGTGGGCAGCATGTCCCGGCGCCATGAACAGGAAGTAGAGGGCGACCATCCAGAGGCTATCCCTGGTGAGAAAGGCGATGGGCACCCAGCTTATGGCAAGCAAGAGGTGGCTGACCGTGAGCAGTCGGTATCTTCCGAACCTATCCCCAAGCCAGCCCATGACAGGCCGGCCTACCGTCTGGGTAACGCCATAGAGGGCTATCACCAGGGCGGCTTCCTGGGCTGAGAAGCCGACGTTCCGCATGTGGGGAATCATGTTGATGTTGTAGACGCTCACGTGAAAGCCCTGGACGGAGATAGCAAAGAGGAGCAACCAGAAGGCAGGGCTCCGCAGGGCGTCTTTAGCGGTAAAGCTTTTGGCTTCGTCTTTCTGGCCTCCAGGAGCTCTGGTCCCGCCCGACGAAGCAGGCGCCTTTTCTCCGTCAGGCAAGTACCCGTAGGGTTCGGGCCGATGGCGTATCAACTGGGCCAGGAGCAGGTTGGTCACAAAGAAGAAGAGGGCAGCGATGAGGGCTGCCTGTCGCCACCCGAAGAGGATCAGGAGCAGCGTGACAGGGTAGACCCCGACATAAGCGGACCCAAACCCCATCGCCAGCCACGAGGATGCCTGGCCGCGTTTCTTCACGAACCAGTGCACAATCGCCACCTGGAAGGAATTGGTAGAACCCAATCCCTGGCCGGTGGCCATGACCGCTGAGGCTGCATAGAACATCCACAGGGAGTGCATGTTGGCGAAGAGGAGAAGCCCGGCGGTCATCAGGACGACCCCGATGCTGGCCATCAGCCGGGGGCCCAGGCGATCAAGAAGGTAGCCGGTGAGGGGTGCCAGCAGGCCCTGCTCCAGCGTCCTCAGGGAGAAGCCAAAGGAGATGGCTGCCATGCCCCAGCCCAGCTCGTTCCGAATCTCCGGAATGAAGGCCCCCATGCTCTGCATGAAGATGGCGACGCTGATGAAGCTGCTCGCGCTGCCCGCAGCAACGATGTACCAGCCGTAGAACACCCGCGGCTGCCTGCCTTCACTCCTGCCGGGCTTCGGCGTGGCCTGTCTCTGCATCCGTATCGGCTCCAACCTCCGTGCTGAGGCCCAAGGCGTTCATTGTAGTGGAGATGGCATGGGAAAGGTAGAGGTTGACCTGGGTCAGGGGGAGTTCCACCTCTTGCTGGCAGGCGCGGTGAGCAGGTTCTACTACTTGAGACTGGCGCTCTCTGCGGTGCTGGCATTCGTGGGGGCAAAGATGGTGCTATCGGACGTTTACGAAGTCCCTATCACGGCCTCGCTTCTGGTCATTGCAGTGCTCCTTGCCGTTGCCATACCAGCGTCCTGGCTCCGCGCACGGCGCCTGGCCCCGAAACCTGCCAGGGTTGAGCAGTGATGCTCCTAGCCATGCGACGCCAGCTTCAGGTACAAACACGCCAGAGGCGGCAGGGTGAGGGAGACGGAATAGGGCTGGTTGTGCCAGGGGAGGGACTCTGCCCAGCGGCCCCCCCTGTTCCCCACATTGCCGCCTCCGTAGGCGTCGTCGTCGCTGTTCAGCACCTCCCGGTAGAGCCCTGGCCGCGGCACGCCGATGCGATACCCCGGTCGGGGTATGGGGGTCAGGTTGACGACACACGCTATGAAATCCCCGTCCTGTTTGGCCCATCGGAGAAAGGACACGACGGAGCTCTCGGCATCGTTGGGGTCGAGCCAGGAGAAGCCACCTGGCTGGTGGTCCTGCTGCCACAGGGCGGGCTCCCCCTGGTAGAGATGGCCGAGCCTTGCAACATACTGGTAGAAGGCGGCTCGTTGTGGCTCGTGGAGCAGGTGCCAGTCGAGGCTGGCACGGTAGTTCCACTCCTGCTCCTGGGCCAGCTCCATCCCCATGAACAGGAGCTTTTTCCCTGGGTGCGCGTACATGTAGCCCAGCAGCGCCCGCAGGTTCGCCAGCTTCTGCCAGTGGTCCCCGGGCATCTTCGCGTAGAGGGAACCCTTCCCATGCACCACCTCATCGTGGGAAAGGGGGAGGATGTAGCTCTCGCTAGAGGCGTACATCATAGGGAAGGTGAGCACGTTGTGGTGCCACTTCCGGTGGATGGGGTCGCGGGAAAAGTACGCCAGCGTATCATGCATCCAGCCCATGTTCCACTTGAAGGCGAATCCAAGGCCTCCTTGCGCCACGGGGTGGGTGACCCCTGGCCAGGCGGTGGACTCCTCGGCCACCAGGAAGCACCCCGGGAAGCGGTGGGCGACCTCCTGGTTGAGCTGCTGAAGGAAGGCGATGGCCTCCAGATGCTCCTTGCCGCCATACTGGTTGGGCTCCCATTCCCCTGGCCTTCGACTGTAGTCCAGGTACAGCATGGAGGCCACGGCGTCCACCCTCAGGCCGTCCACGTGGTACTCGTCCAGCCAGAAG
>JACQUN010000135.1 GCA_016210285.1 Chloroflexota bacterium | reverse complement strand
GGGGACAACCCTGTCTTTCCCGGGATGTACGAGGCATCCCTCTGGTCTGCCGGAGCCTCCCTCCGGGCGGCGGAGCTGGTGGCGGAGGGGGAGGTGGAGGTCGCCGCCAACTTCGCCGGCGGCCTGCACCACGCCATGCCCGACCATGCCTCGGGCTTCTGCATCTTCAACGACCCCGTCATTGCCATACACTACCTGCTGGGCCGGGGCTTCCGCGTCGCCTACGTGGATGCTGATTGCCATCACGGGGACGGCGTCCAGTTCGCCTTCTACGATACCGACCGGGTGCTCACCATCTCGCTCCACGAGTCAGGGCAGTATCTGTTCCCGGGCACCGGGGTTCCCACGGAGGTGGGGGTGGGCCGCGGAAAAGGCTACTCGGTCAACGTCCCGCTGTACCCGTACACCGATGATGAGGTGTATCAGTGGGCCTTTCAGCAGGTGGTGCCCCCCCTGGTGCGGGCCTACCGGCCCGATGTTCTGATCACCCAGTTGGGGATTGACACCCATTTTCAGGATCCCATCACCCACCTTCAGCTCACGGTGCAGGGCCTCGCCTGGGCCGTGGAGGAGCTGGCGCGCCTGTCCCCTGGCCGTTGGCTTGCCCTGGGTGGTGGTGGGTATGATGTGGGGGCGGTCATCCGAGGCTGGACACTGGCCTTCGGGGTCATGATGGAGCGGGCCTGGCCGGACGCAATTCCCCCATCGTTTCAGGAGAAACACGGGCTCACTGCCCTGCGGGATGCCCAGGGGCCGAGGATAGACCCGGGGGTCCGCCAGGAGGCGCGCCAGTATGCGGAGCGCTCGGTTGCCGAGGTGAGGCGGCTGATTTTCCCAGGCTTCGGCCTTTCAGCGCTCGCATGAACCGCTTTGCCCGCAGAGTCATTCCGAGCCATTCGGCCCTGAGCGGGCCTCAGGGTAGGCTCCGCGAAGAACCCCCCAGGTCGCTCAGCGCAGATTCCGCAGGGAATCGGGGAGTCGTGAGCCACCCTCCGCTCAAGCGACAGGGGCTCTCCTCAACGACTTTCTTGCAAGGCTGCCCGAACCCTTGAGGCAGTTCGCTCGCAGTGCTACACTCTCGTTGACGGGGAAGGAAGCGAGGCAGCGATGGAGTACGTGACGTATTCTGAGAGGCCGGCCTTGAAGGAATCCCGCCTGGTGTGCGCCTTCGCAGGGTGGCCCGACGCCCAGGAGGGGGCGACCATGGCGGTGCGCTACCTTGTCCGCAAGCTGTCGGCCAAGAAGTTCGCCGAGATTGACCCGGAGGAGTTCTACGACTTCTACCGGCAGCGACCGGTCAGCCTTGTGGACGATCAGGGGCGACGGTCCGTCCGGTGGCCCGCCAACGAGTTCTACTACACTCAGGGCCAGGGCTCAGACGGAGACCTGGTCTTTTTTGTAGGGATTGAGCCTCATCTGAAGTGGAAGACCTTTGCCAGCGCCTTTGTTGAGGTGGCCGGGGCCTGCGCCGTCAACCTGGTCGCCCTGCTGGGCAGTCTCCAGGATGCCGTGCCTCATACCCGCGATGCCAGGGTTTCTGGCTCGGCAAATCAACCGGAGCTGCGCAAGACGCTGGAGGGTCTGGGCATGCGCGGCTCCGGATACCAGGGCCCAACAGGGGCACCCACTGCGGTGCTGGAGGCGTGCAGCCGCCAGGGCATCTCCTATTGCAGCATCTGGGGCCACGCCTCACACTACATCCAGGTGTCGCCCAACCCCAAGGTCAGCCTTGCCTTGCTCAGCCGGCTTGCTCAGGTTCTGGGAATCCAGACCGACCTGGATGACCTGCGGGCCGCAGGCAGCAGCTTCGAGGCAGAGGTCAACAAGGCCATCGCAGGGAACGTGGAGATCGCCGCGTACCTCCGCAAGCTGGAGCAACGGTACGACCAGGAGATGCGCACGGCTGAGGAGCTTCCAAGCTCGGAGGTCATCGTGCAAGACCTGGAGGATTTCCTGCGCCGCCAGCAGCGTGGCGACGTCGGCGAGGGGCCGAGGGGCTAGGGGCGCCACGCTCCACGGGCGGGTCCCGCAAGGGAGCCGACCTGATGGGGTCAGCCCTGTGCCATCCGGCTCTGCCCCGGCGAAGGTTTATGCTCTTCGCCCCGGAGCAGCGCCTTGGCCTCCTGCCCTGCCCCCTGCTCGACGCAGTCCAGATAGGTTGCATACAGGGCCCTTTGGAGCGCCCTGACCAGAAAAGGCTCGCGGTCTCCGCTGACCTGCAGCAGGTCCCGCATCCAGACCAGCCGTTCCAGGAAATGCGCCTGAAGAGGTGTGGAGGTCCGCAGGGGAGTGCGCCCAAGCTCGTTCCTCTCCCCTGGGGGCTCCAGCGCGTTCACCCGCGTGTCGTTTCCTTCCTTCGCCATGTCCTGCGTCACCTGGGGCTCACGCCACTCTGTCTACTCTATCTCCATTATACACCTCCCCAGGGCTGCGCCTCCCTCAAGCCCTTTCGGACGGGGGGTGCCAATGCTACAATGAATCAACAGGCTGAAGCAGAAGTCAGGCTGACCTGGTACGGGGTAGCCTGCTCACAGAGGGGATCTATGGGGCGCTCCAATCGCATCATCTACCTGGACCACGCTGCCACCACCCCGGTTCGCCCGGAGGTGCTGGAGGCGATGCTCCCGTATTTCAGCGAGCGCTTTGGCAACCCCTCCAGCATCTACTCGCTGGGCCAGGAGGCTCGCAAGGCGGTGGATGAGGCCAGGGAGCGGGTGGCCCGCATCCTGGGTTGCCGCGCCAGCGAGGTGGTCTTCACCGGCGGAGGGACGGAGTCGGACAACGCCGCCATCAAGGGGGCGGGCTTTGCCCTGCGCCAGGTGGGGAACCACATCATCACCAGCGCCATCGAGCACCATGCCATCCTTCACGCCTGCCACCAGATGGAGCAGTTTGGCTTTGAGGTTACCTGCCTCCCGGTGGACCGCCACGGGCTGGTGGAACCAGACGCCGTGGCCCGTGCGGTGACGAAGCGAACCGTGCTCGTCTCCATCATGCTCGCCAACAACGAGGTCGGCACCATCCAGCCGGTGGCCGAGGCCGCCCGCCTGGTGCGTGAGCGGGCGCGCGCCCTGGGGACCTCGGTCGTCTTCCACACCGACGCAGTCCAGGGGGCCAGCTTCCTGGACCTGGACGTGCGGAAGCTGGGCGTGGACATGCTGAGCCTTTCGGCGCATAAGTTCCACGGGCCCAAGGGGGCGGGCGTGCTCTATATTCGGCGGGGCACACCCTTCATGCCCCACCTCGTTGGCGGGGGGCAGGAACGGGAGCGTCGCTCCGGGACGGAGAACGTCCCTGGCATCGTGGGGGCAGCCGTGGCGCTTGAGATGGCCGCCGCAGAGCGGGCGTCCCTGAGCGCCCGGCTCTCGGCTCTGCGCGACCGGCTCATTTCAGGCATCACAGAGCACATCCCCGACTCCCTTTTGAATGGCCACCCCACGCAGCGTCTCCCCAACAACGTCAACGTCTCCTTCCCGGGCGTGGAGGGGGAGCCGGTCCTGCTCGGCCTGGACTTCGCCGGGGTTTGCGCCTCCAGTGGCAGCGCCTGCTCCACCGCCTCGCTGGAGCCTTCCCACGTCCTCACCGCCATCGGGCGGAGCGCCGAGGTAGCCCAGGCCAGCCTGCGCCTCACCCTGGGGCGGGAGAACACCCCTGAGGAGATCGAGCGCGTGCTGGAGGTCCTGCCCGACCTGGTCCGGCGTCTGCGGGCCATGCCATCCCTGGCTTCCGCCAAGGGGGCGCATCGCGCTGCCTCACCCTAGCGGGTCTGCGAATGGCCTCCACTCGCCTCGGGGAGGTAGACACGTCTCGGCCCTCACTCCCGAGGTGAGCGGCGGAACACGGCTAAGGTTCTGAGGAACGAGGAAGTGATGTGAACAGACGGCTGTTCCTGGTCGCTCTCGGTGCCCTGCTTCTGACCCTTGGTGCCCTGTCCTGCATCCGCTCCTCGGACCAGGGGCAGTGGTACTATGGCCGCACCCTTGTCCTGAACGCCACCAAGGTGCGCAGCTACCAGGAGGTGGGCTACCAGGACCAGGGGGCGCACTATGTCATCCGCCCGTCACAGGCGGGCAACACCCTGGCGGCCCTCCGGGTGAGGGTGCTCAATCGGGACGCTGCACGGGTTCTAATCCTGGTGGACTCGAAGGCGGCCTTCCTGGAGGACATGAAGGGAAACCGCTACTCCCTGCTGAATCCCCTGGAGCAGCGCCAGACCGTGGAGCAGCCCCCCCGCTCTGAGGGGCAGGTCTTCCCTTTCCTGTGGGGCGCCTTTGACCTGCCGCAGGGGTACCAGGTGGAGGGATGGCTGGTGTTCGAGGTGCCCCAGGGGTTTCAGGCGGGGCAGTTAGTCTGGGAGCAGGCCGACACCATCTATGCCCGGTTCAGGGGGCGCTAGCTCGGGTGGCTGCGCAGCAGCCTCTCCTTTCTTCGCCGAAGGGGAGTCAGGATGAAGTGGGCTCATCGTCTGCAAGACCACCGGTTGCTCCCTACGACGGCAACCTGCCCCATCCCCGCGCCGGGCTGCTGTCCAGAGGCGGAACAACTGCTGCCCCTGGTCAGGCGACTTGCTCCTGGGAGGGAGGCTACTTCTGGGTAGATTGGCCACCGAAGGGGTCGGGCTGACGGTTGGGGGGATGACTCAGCGTATGCCCAATCTCAGAATCGTTTCCATACACTAGGCCAGGGTAATGGACAGGGTCATGGCTCCTCGGCAAGAGGCACAACATCCCCGCCGTATCTACCCCCTTGACCCCCGCGAGTTGACCCAGGAGCAACTGGCGGTGGTCTTCGCTATGACCTCTCGCCGGCCTGAGCCTTTTGACGAGATCGCCGGGCTGGTGACAGCGGAGAAGGCCGCCGACTTCCACGAGCGCTGGGTGCTGGGCTACGGCCACGCCTCCGTGGCGGAGCACGCCGTGCTCCACATGGCGGTGGAGAACATCTCCCGCCTGGCCTGCGACGCCCTGGAGGATAACCGCCTGGCCTCCTACACGGAGATGTCCTCACGCTACCAGGTGCTGGTGCCGGGCCACTACTTCGTGCCCCCGGAGCTGGAAACCCAGCCTGAGCTTCGGGCCGTTTTTGTTGAGACCTGCGACCGCCTCTTCACCGCCTATGCTTTGATCCTCGAGGGGTGCAAGGTTTACCTCCCCACGGTCCGGACGCGTCTTGAGGGGGAGCGGGATGCCGCCTACGCCCTGCGCCTTCGCCGAGAGGCCACCGATGCCTGCCGCTTCGTGCTCCCCGCCGCCACCCTCACCAACGTGGGGGTCACCATGAACGCCCGCATCCTGGAGCATGCGGTCTCCAAGCTCCTCTCCTCGGACCTGGAGGAGGAGCGCCAGATCGGCCAGGCCATCAAGGAGGAGGGCCACAAGGTCACTCCAACCCTCATCAAGTACGCCGAGGAGAGCCCGCACCTGGTCGAAACAAGGAAGGCCCAGAAGGACCTTGCTGCTCAGTGGAGAGTAGCTGTGACCGGGCCCTCCCCTGATGTCGAGCTGCTCCAGTACGATTCGGATGCGGTGGAGAGGGTCGCCGCCGCCGTGCTCTATCGCTATGCAGGGCAGCCGTACAGCCAGGTGTGGGAGCGGGTCCGGGAGGCGGGCGCCGGGGAGAGGGCCACGGTGCTGCGGGAAGCCCTGGGCCGCCTGCGCGACTTTGACGCCCTGGTTCGAGAGACAGAGCTGGTTGCCTACACCTTCGAGTTCACCATGGACTACGGGGCCTACCGGGAGTTCAAGCGGCACCGGATGCAGACCTACATCCCCCAGCCGCTGGTGGTGGGGCTGGGCTACGTGGTGCCGGAGCTGGTGGAGCAGGCCGGGCTGAGGCCCCTCTTCCAGGAGGCGATGGAGGTGGCCCAGTTGGGATACTCGCAGGTGGCAGGCCTCAGCCCCCGGGTTGCGGAGTACCTGGTCACCCACGCCCACCGCAGGCGTGTCCTGAGCCGCATGAGCCTTCGGGAGTGCTACCACCTCTTCAAGCTTCGCACCTCGCCCCAGGCTCACCCCACCCTCCGCGATGTGATGCGTCGGGCCCTTGAGCTCTGCCGCGGTGTCCACCCGGCCCTTTTCGAGCACATCCGCCTGCGCACGTGACCCCCGGTCGGTGACCCTCTCCCGCATGGGAGGGGCCCCACGGTGTCCCCCTTCTTGGCAACCTGCTGGCGCCTCCTGGTTGTGACATCGTTCACAATATGCGTATAATGGAGTATGGACAGAGTAGTATCCACAGGGGAGCCTTGTGGAGGGCGCGGCGGGGGCCCATCAGGCAGCGAAGTGCACGGCGTGTCACCAGCCTCACCAGTGGGAGGTGACCCAACGGTCCACCTGTGTGAGTTGCCACACGAAGCGGACCCGGCACGAGGCAGAAGGACTGTGTCGGGCGTGTCATAGGTTCAACTGAGCCCCCGCGGATGCGTCCCCATGTCCAGGGCACACCGTGGGGTGGCGGGGGAGGGGAGAGGAAGTCGCAGCCGGGGCGGGAGAGGCGCGCGCGGATGCGGCCAACAACCGGTGCGTAGTATGGGAGCCTCAGGCGGACAGGAGGGAGTGATGCTAGCAACAAAGGCGAAGGTCTGGTTTCTGGAGACGAGGCCCCATTTCCTTCTCCTGGTGCCCGCTTCAGTTCTGACCGGGGCAGCGGCTGCTTTCTACGACCAGGGCAGGCTCCATCTCCCCCATCTGGCGCTCGCTTTCATCGGCGCCTCCCTGGCGCACATCAGCGTCGATGTGCTGAACGACTACTTTGACTTCAAGAGCGGCATTGACCTCCGGACAAGGAGGACGCCCTTCAGCGGGGGGAGCGGGATCCTGCCTGCCGGCCAGCTTCACCCCCGGAGTGTCTACCTCTTTGGGCTGGGTTGCCTGCTGTTGCTGATCCCCATCGGTCTCTACTTCCTTGCTCGATATGGCTGGGGCATTCTGCCTCTGGGGTTGGCGGGGATGCTGCTGGTGTACCTCTACACGACCCACATCACCCGTGTGGCAGGGCTATGCCTCCTAGCCCCAGGAGTGGCGTTCGGACCGCTGATGGTGCTGGGCACCTATTTCTCCCAGACGGGCAGCTATAGCTGGACGGCGGCCTCCGCCTCCCTCGTGCCCGGCTTCCTGGTCAGCAACCTCCTCCTGCTCAATGAGTTCCCGGACGTGGAGGCCGACCGAGGTGTTCGGCGGCACCTCCCCATTGTCGTGGGCCGCGAGAGGAGTGCCCTCATCTACGCCGCCATGCTTGTGGCCACCTACGCGTGCCTGGTCGTTTTTATCGCCGTGGGCGCCTTGCCCATGACTGCCCTTCTCGGGCTAGCTACGTTGCCCCTGGCCCTGCGGGTCATCAGGGGAGTGCTCAGGAACCCCAACCAGGTGGAGAGACTCATCCCCTTCTTGGGCAAGAATGTTCAGCTTACCCTGGCCACCCCTGTGCTTACGTCTCTGGGAATCCTGCTGGGGCGGGTTCTGGCCCTGTGAAGACCCCACCACAGACAGGAGTCGGAAGAATGAGAGCCTGGTGCTCACCGATGCCGATGCTGGACAAACGCAGCGTGGGACGAGGCCGCCGCCAGGAGTCCAGCAGAAGGCGGGGGGGCGGTAGCCCTGTGTTCCTCTCTCCTGGTTGGAGGGGTGCTTCTCCTCAGCGCATGTGGTGGGCCGGCCCCGCCTCCTACCGCCCTGGACACCGAAGCACCGCCAGCACCGACTATCGCCAGTTCTGAGGAAGGGTCCGCCGTCGGCACCCGGACCCCAACCTTCCAATGGGGTGGGGTAGCCGACCCCACAGGAGTCACCTACACCCTGGAGGTCCACTTCGACAAAGAGTTCACCAGCCCGGTGCTGCTGAAGAAGGGGTTAGCTGGGCCTGTTACGCCCTTCAGCCTGGCGATGCCTTGCCCGACGGTAGCTACTGGTGGCGGGTCAAGGCGGTGGATGGGGCAGGGAATGAGAGCCCCTGGGCGGGCTCGGGAATCATCATAGACACCCACCCCTCGGCTGCGCCTCAGATCCTGGCGCCCCGAAGGGGCGAGATAGTCCCCGACGGCACACCGACGTTTGACTGGAGCACTGTACTGGACCCCAGCGGGGTTACGTACAGCCTGGAGGCGCACGAGGACAAGGAGTTCACCCTCGCTGTGCTGGTCAAAGAGCGCCTGTCCAGCTCTCACTACGCCTTATCGCGGGAGGATGCCCTGCCGCCCAAGACCTACTACTGGCGTGTGAGGGCAGTGGACGGGGCGGGGAACAAGCGCCCTTGGATGACCAGCTCTTTCACCTTGAGCGCGAGCCCGATTGGCCCGTATATCACCCATACGGCGGAGGGGAGAGGCGACTGTCTTGCCTGCCACAACCTCGCCGGCCTCTGGCCCGTGCCTGACACCCACCAGGACCGGATCAATGAGACCTGCCAGATCTGTCATCAGCCTGTGCCCGGAGGCCCACCTGGGATTGAGCACCCCCTTGAGGGCCGGATTCAGTGCGACACCTGTCACGCCGTGCGCGCTCTTGCGCCCTTGCCGGAGAGCCACCAGATGCGAACACCCAAGACGTGCTTGATGTGCCACGAAACCATAGCTACTGGTGTCCCCTAGATTCTGCAATCCTTGGAGAGTCGAGTGAGCGCACCATCTGCGACGAGCGCGAATGGGAGCGAATGGGGTGGATCGGCAGCATCCGTTCCAGGGACGTCCGCAGAGCAACGTGCTGGTCGCCCTGGCCGCGATGGTTATCATGGCCAGCGTAGCAGGGGGGTCGTCTCGTCTAGCGGGAGTGGCGAGACGCAGGGCCCTTTCAGCAGAGGCTCATCGTGGGCAACCCCTTGCCCTGGTCATTGTGGTCTCTGGCCTGGTGGACCTGGCTGTCAGGAGCAAGCTTGTCTTTCACGCTCTCGGTAGGTGTTTCCACGTGTCCACATTCAGGCGCAATTGCGGATGTTGGGATGGCTTGCAAGGTGCATCCTGAGTATACTGAGTATAGAGGGAGAACGAGCGGCGAGCCGGAACGCGGTGAGGCCGATGCCACGAGGTGCCTCCAGGAGAAAGCCTTTGTGGCGGGGCCGCAAACGTGGCGCGCAAGCATCGCTTTCCTTCACGACGAGTGCGCGGGAGGCGAGCTGCGAAGTGCAATCCCCAGGGTACACAAGAGTTGGCCCAGGAGCGCTTTGCGCTGGGGTAAGGAGGGAGTGTCCATGAGCCGCAGGAGGCCTCCCCAGAGGTCCCAGAAGCGTCCTCGGAGAGGGGTGGGGACAGCCCGCCGGTGGCCCTGGCTCTACGTGGCTATTCCGGCGGTGGCGGTTGTGGTCCTGGGGGTGGGTGTCTCGGTCTGGCGCCAGGGAGGGTCTCCCTCCCTTGGCTCCCCTGAGGGCGTTGCCTTCCCCGCCTATGTGCGGAGCGCCCCCTTGAGTGTGAAGGAGGCGTACGCCTACGCGATGGAGCGCCCTGAGATTCTTCAGTACATCCCCTGCTTCTGCGGCTGCGGCCAGCACGACGGCCATACCAGCATCCACGACTGTTTTGTGCGGCGGGGACACCTGTCCGGCGACCCCGTTGCCTTCGACTCCCACGGCGCCAACTGCGACATGTGCGTTGAAGCTGCCCTGGATACCAGGAGGCTCATCCAACAGGGCAAGACCCTGGCGGAAGCGAGGCGGTTCGTCGAGGCGCGGTATGGCAGCCTTGGACCCGCCACCAACACGCCTCCTGTCCCCTAGGTGCCGCAGGAGCTAGAGTGTGGAGAAGACGCTAGCGGTACATCGGATCCTGGGCCTGCCCCCGAAAGCCTCCCCTGAGGAGATGGAGCGCCGGTGTGAGACGCTCCTGGACTGGTTGGAATCCGACGGCGTCCCGGGGGAGCTCCGCGCCTGGGCTTTGGGCCAGCGGGCTTTGATCCAGGAGATATACGACGGACTGGCTTCCTCGCAAGAGGGAGCGGCCCAGGCGAAGCCCGAGGGTGTCCCCCCGCCCAAAGGCGGGGTGGCTCGGCCACGGGTGGGGCGCACCCCTTTCCTCTCCCGATTGGGGGGCAAACCTGTGACCCTGGTGTTCGCTGGGGTGCTCCTGGGCCTGGCAGGCCTGGGAATCCTCTGGTGGAAGGGGGGACTTGGTCGGGGTGGGGAGGAGGCTCGGGCCCTGCCGGGGCAGGAGACCGAGAACCCGGCCCAGTTCCTTGCGTCCCGCCAGGCGCGGATACAGGAGCTGGAAGGGCTTGTGGCAGCCAACCCGGCTGACGCCGACGCCCTTTTCGAGCTCGGGGAGACGTACGTGGTGGGTCAGCAGTGGGAGGATGTCATCCAGTGGTTTACCCGGCTCCTGAAGGTGGAGCCCAGCAACGTCCATGCTCGCATTGACATAGGGACGGCGAGCATGAACCTGGGCAGATACGCGGAGGCTTTGGCCGCCTTCTCCCAAGCCCTGGCGATGGAGCCGGACAACGTTCAGGCCCACTATAACATGGGCTTCCTTGTTGCCTTTCGCCGTGATTCCCCCAACCCGGACGAGGCTGTAAAACACTGGCAGGATGTGATTCGCCTGTCGCCCGACTCTGATCTGGCCGAGGTTGCCCGGGTCCATATCGCCCAGATGCAGCCTGCTCGACCATCCCGCTGATGGGCAAGGAGTGATGGGCGTTGGGTGAGGGGCAGATGGCTCCGGCCATCGCCTTCGCGGCGGGGGTGGCCTCCTTCATCTCTCCCTGCGTTCTTCCCCTGGTTCCCGCCTACGTCGCCAACCTGGCCGGTGTCTCTCTGGGCACGGGGGCACCCGTCCCTCGCCCCCGCTCGGCGACCTCCCTCCACGCCCTGGCCTTTGTGGCGGGGTTCACCCTAGTCTTCGTGCTCTTCTGAACCTCGTTGGGGTTGCTGGGATACCTGGTGCAGGGCTATCTGCCGTACATCAGGTTTGTGGGCGGCGCCCTCCTCATCTTCATGGGCTTCCACGTCATGGGCCTGTGGCGCATCCCCTTCCTGGTCACCGCCCTCGCCATAAACCGGGTGACCGGCTTCCTGAGGTGGCTGCGGCGCTACCGGTGGGCGGTCTCCGCAGTCAGCGGGGTGTTCCTCATTGTCGTGGGCGTGCTCATGATGACCAACATGTTCGCGCAGATTCCCAGGTTCTTCTACTGGGGCGCGCTCTAGGAGGGTGATGAAAAACCCTTTTCGACCATCCCCCTCCCCCCTTTCCTTCGCCAGGCTCAGGACAGGCTCTGGCCAGGAAGGGGAGGTAAATGGTATCTGGGGGGCACCCCTTCGTCAGGCTCAGGGCAGGCCCCCAGACCCCCGTCGAAGGGGCTTCGCCCCTCTGATCACCCCTTTTCAACAGCCTGGTAGGCGTTAGTCGCAACCGAAGCTCAGAGATGCGCGGAGTTCTCCGTATTGGCCATGCAAACCCACCAGCGGCGTCATGAACCGCTAGCCAACTGCTGCCTCAGCCTCGCCGGCGTATCCTTCCTCAGCAAGTTCGATTACTATCCCAGAGGCTCGTGCCGTGGTCCCCGGGAGGCATATGCATGCTGGGGCGGTGGAGATGCGGCCAGCCGTCAAGCCAGTTGCAATTCAGGCGCTGTTCCCTTACAATATGG
>JACQUN010000145.1 GCA_016210285.1 Chloroflexota bacterium | reverse complement strand
GAGAAGGGGATGTAGACGGCGAAGCCCAGGATGACCAGGAGGTGTGCCCACCAGAAGAGCCCGTGCAGGGTGGTGGCCGCATCCACGCTGAGGGACCCTGCCAGTGCTCGCCCGATAGCCCCGCCGACAGGGGCTGCCGCCGCCGGGCCTGTCCCCCCGGCGGCCACGAAGGCGGCTTCGGCTAGAAGCGTGAGCACCATCAAGCTGCCGATCAGGCTGACGATGACGATGGCGTCGCGTGACCGGGTCAGGTCAAAGGAGAGCCGATGGGGCTGCATGACCCATCGCCTGACCATGCCCCAGGCCAGGGCCGCCAGGATGATCACCGCAAAGATGTCCAGGTAAACCGTGTAAACCTTCACCCCCGTAGGGGTGAGAAGCGTCTCGGAGAAGGGACGCCAGGCGGACTCGCCGAAGATGAGGATGAGGTAGCTCAGGAAGAAGGAGAGGAATCCCCAGAAGATGAGGGCGTGGCCGACCCCTGCCAGGTCGCGCCAGCGGAAGGAGACCCTCTGGAGGACGCGTCGCTGGCCCAAGACAATGAGGAGCAGATTCCGGAGGCGCTGCAACGGGTGATCAAACCGCTCGGCTGGCTTCCCCATGCGGATGAGCCGCACCACCCTCTGGTAGAGCATGTAGCCATGAAGGCTGAAGGCTACCAGGGCAGCCAGGTACACCCCCACCCAGACGGGGATGAAGCCGAAGATCTCACCTGGGGGCACCATAGAGCACCTCCTTCTGGTGAAGCCTGCGCAAGGGCACAACCCAGTTTACTGCGCGCCTTGCCCTCTCAGGGCCGCAGGGCAGGGTTGCCCCCTGGAGAGAGGGAGCTGGCCTAGAAGAGCATTGCAGGTCACGTGATGATAACCCCTCTGTGCTGCGAGGAGCAAGCAAGACCTAGCCCTGAGCCCGCAGGGTGTCCTCGAAGTCCTCGAAAAGGGCGGAGGCGGCTTCCTGGTCCTCTTTGCTGACCACGGTGATGAGCTGTCGCAGGAGGGGAGGGACTTCCTTCTTGGATACGGACTGGCAGAGGAGGTCGGCGGCAGAGTGGGGGTCCACCCCCATCACATCCTCCAGCCAGAAATCTTCGGCAAACTCCCTGGACATGGCGACGATGGTCTGGGCCCCGGCGTCGGTGGTGATGACCTCCTCACCGTCAGCCCCGAAGCGCACGTGGTCCACGACCTGAAGCACCTTCAGGTCGTCGGGGCTGTTTCGCCAAAACACCCGGAGCTTCTTCATGCTTCTCCTCGGCGTGTCCCAGATTCCCATTCATTGTACAATCAAAGGCGGATGCCTGAAAGGAGGTGGCCGATGTGGTTCCTCTCCACGGGCGGTCGCATTGCGGTGGTGGAGCTGCACGGTGTTATCGGCAACGCCGTGAGGCCCGCAGTGTACAACCCCTTGTTCTACACCATGCGCCGGACGCGGCGCATCCGGGCGCTGGTGCTGGACATAAACTCGCCGGGAGGGGAGGCGGCTGCCTCCCATGACCTGTACGCCAGCGTCGCAAGGGTGGCAGAGGCCAAGCCGGTGGTGGCCTACATCCGGGGGACAGGCGCTTCCGGGGCCTACTACGTGAGCTGCGCCGCCAGCAAGATCATGGCCCTGCCGACGGCCCTGGTGGGCTCTATAGGAGTCCTCTCGGTGCGGCCCGTCCTGGAGACGCTGCTGAACCGGCTAGGCGTTGCTATCACGGTCAACAAGGGGGGCCGCCTCAAGGATATGTCAGCGTTCTGGCGCCAGCCCACCCCCGAAGAGGACCAGAAGATGCAGGCCCTGGTGGATGGGATTTACAACACCTTCGTCCAGATGGTGGCCAAAGGGAGAAAGCTGGAGGAGGCGAAAGTCCGAGAGCTTGCAACCGGGGAGGTGTTCCTGGCGCAGCAGGCCAGGGAGCTGGGCCTGGTGGACGAGATCGGAGACATGGAGGCGGCGCTGGACATGGCCGCGAGTATGGCGGGCATCCCGCGAAGGGTCATCCACATTCGGCCGCGGAGACCTTTCATGCGACGCATCCTGGGGGGCATGGCCGAGGACCTCTCCCGGGCCATGGTGGAGGAGATGGAGCTGCGGCTGCGCGGGCAGGTGCTGCTGATGGGGCCGCCGGGCCGCCCCTGATGCCCCTACGGTGGCCATCAGGGGCTTTGCGTAGATGTGATTCTGAGCTAAGCGAAGCATCTCAGGCAAGGCGTCGAGACCATTCGCGGAGTTTACCCTGAGCCTGCCGAAGGGTTCAGGGTGACACCAGCTTTGCCAAATGACCTCTTTGCCTAGAGCCAGGTTACCCCACCGCCCCTTTGGCCTGTTGCCAGAGGGCTTCCTTCTCCGCCATGGACAGGGCAGTGAAGGAGACCCCGCGCTGGCGGCAGGTCTGCTCCATGTGCACAAAGCGTCGGTAGAAGCGCTCGTTGGCGCGGCGCAGGGCGCTCTCGGCGTCCACGCCCAGCCAGCGGGCCACGTTCACCAGTGAGAAAAGGACGTCCCCCAGCTCCCGTTCCCGCTCCTCCTGGCCCTGTGCCTCCTCCAGCTCCCTGAGCTCCTCGGCGACCTTGGCGAGCACCCCCTGCAGGTCCTCCCACTCGAAGCCGGCCCTGGCCGCGCGGTGGGAGATGGCCTGGCAGTAGGCCAGGGCTGGCATGGAGCGGGGCGCACCGCCCAGGAGGGAGGTGTCCCCCCGCTCCTCCCGCTTGATGGCCTCCCAGTTGACCTCCACCTCTCGTGCGTCCCGGACCTGGACGTTGCCGAAGACGTGGGGGTGGCGGCGGACGAGCTTCTCGTTGAGGCGGCGGAACACGTCCCCGTAGGTGAACTGCCCCTGCTCCTCGGCGATCTGGCAGTGGAAGGCGATCTGGAGCAGGATGTCCCCCAGCTCCTCGGCCAGGCGCTGGGCGTCGCCTTCGTCCATCGCCTCGATCGCCTCGTAGCACTCCTCCAGCAGGCTGCGGCGCAGCGAGCTATGCGTCTGCTCCCTGTCCCAGGGGCAGCCGCCGGGCGCCCGAAGCCTGGCCACAAGCTCCTGGAGGGCCTGGAATGTGTGGAGCTCCTTCGGTGGCTGAGTCAATGCTCTCTGTTCCTTTCCCTGGATAGGCACAGTATACTGAAGCACCGAGGTAAGCATGAGGACTGTGGGCCGGCTAGCCACCGCCCTTTTCTTGCTGGCGGTGCCGGTATTCCTGGTCGCCTCCAACGTGCGAGGTGAGGTGAACTCGCTGCGTCTCTATCGCTATGGCTTCCAGAAGTATGGGGTGAGCCAGGAGACCGGCATCCCCCTGGAGGAGCTCTCCAGGGCTGGCCGCCAGATCATCGCCTATTTCAACTCCAGCCAGGAGCCGCTGGACGTCCGCGTGCGCCTCGACGGGCAGGAGCGCTCCCTGTACACCCCCCAGGAGGTTATGCACATGAGGGATGTCAAGGGGCTTGTGCAAGGGGTCTATCGGGTCCAGGAGATTGCAGGGGGCTACCTGCTGCTGTACATGCTGGTGGGGTTCCTGGTGCTGCGGAGGGCTTTTCTTCGACCCCTGGCACGGCAATGGCTCATTGGCGGGCTGCTGACGGGGGGCCTTATCCTAGCCGCTGGAGTGGCGGTGGCCGTGGCCTTCAACTGGGTCTTCTACCTCTTCCACATCCTCAGCTTCCGCAACTCCTTCTGGCAGCTTGACCCCAGCAGGGATTACCTGATCCGCATGTTCCCCGAAGGCTTCTGGTCTGATGCCACCGTGCTGCTGGCCCTGGCAACCCTGGCCGAGGCGCTGGCTCTTGCCGGGGTGGCGGGCCTTGTGCTGCGCCTGACCCGGGGACGAGTCCGCTAGCCAGCCGAGTACCGGGTTCCTTGGGGAAGGGCCCAGGAGCGGCTAGTGTCCACAGGCAGCACAGCTCCCGCCGGCGCACCCGGCGCACCCGCCGCCGGCGCCTGCGATGGGCTGCGCCTCGCCACTGGCGCCGCTGGAGAAGGCGGCAAAGACCGAGACGATGCGCTGTGCCTTCGCCCCGCAGTCGAAGCAGGTGGCAGCTTCCTGAACCTGGCTCATGGGCCGCAGGCGCTCGAACCTGGCCCTGCACCCGGTGCATACGTACTCATAGAGCGGCATGTTCTCCCTCCCGTACCCCTATCCTGGATTGTAGGCCCTGCTGTTCGCTGGGTCAACGGCACTAGCTTTTGCCCAGCTCCTTCAGGTGGTCCTGGATGGCGCAGTGGATGCAGCGGTCCATGACCGCGTCCAGGCCGTGCTGGCGGGCCTCCTGAGCGGCCTCCTCGTTCACCACCCCCTCCTGCATCCAGACCGCCCTGGCGCCGACCTGGATGGCCTCCTGTACGATAGGGGGCACATCCTCAGAGCGGCGGAAGACGCTGACGATGTCCACCTTCTCGGGGATGGCGGCGAGGTTCGGATAGCACTTCTGCCCCAGGACCTCGGCCTCGTTGGGGTTCACGGGGATGATGCGATAGCCGTGCTCCATCAGGAACCGGGGGGCGATGTTGCCAGGGCGCTTGGGGTTGTTGGATGCCCCCACCACGGCGACGACCCTGGACTGCTGTAGGATCTCCACTTCGCTGCGCACCCTGCACCTCCTCGCGTGGGTATGAGGGGCTGTTCCCCCTGCCTATTCCAGGTCTCCCCAGGTGGGGCCCACCTTCACTACTACCTTGAGCGGGACGGCCAGCGCCATCGCCCTGGGCATGACCTCCAGCACCAGCCCCTTCAGGGCTTCGCTCTCCTCCTCCGGCGCCTCGAAGATGAGCTCGTCATGCACCTGGAGGAGCATCCGGCTGTGGAGCCCCGCCTCTGCCATGCGCTGGTGTACGTGGATCATGGCGAGCTTCATAATCTCGGCGGCGGTGCCCTGGACTGGCATGTTGATGGCCTCTCGCTCCGCCGCCTGGCGGGTCACTGAGTTGCTGGCCAGGGCCTCAGGGATACGCCGACGGCGGCCCAGCAGCGTCTCCACGTAGCCCTGGTCGCGGGCCTGCTGCTTCGTCCGCTCGATGTACTCGCGGACCCTGGGGTATTTGCCCAGGTAGCTTTCGATGAAGCGGGCGCCCGCTTCAGGGGTGAGCTCTGTCTGCTGGGAGATGCCGTAGGGGCTCAGGCCATAGATGACGCCAAAGTTGAGCACCTTGGCGATGCGCCGCATGTCGGGCGTGACCCCTTCCAGGGGAACCCCGTACACCTGCGAGGCGGTGGCCGCATGGATGTCCAGGTCCCGGTGGAAGGCCTCCAGCAGGGCCGGGTCCTGGGACAGGTGGGCCAGCACCCGCAG
>JACQUN010000013.1 GCA_016210285.1 Chloroflexota bacterium | reverse complement strand
GACCAGGGTGGAGGCGGGAGGCTGGACCGGGAAGTGTCGCACCATGGCCTCGCGCACCGCCTCCAGGAAGTCCAGGCTGGTGATGTAGGTGTTGAGCTTGACCACCCCACTGAGCGAGGTCCCAGCCGCTGCCAGAGTCGCCTGAAGGTTCTGGTACACCTGGGCGAGTTGGGCATGGATGTCCCCCTTGCCCACGGTGTTCCCCTGGGCATCCCGGGCCACCTGGCCTGCCACGTAGACGGTGTCGCCCGCCCGCACGGCCTGGGAGTAGCGCCCAGGGAGGTGAACCCCTGCGGGGAGGATGATCTGCTTTGGCATCGCGTGCCTCCTGCGGAACCCCTTGGCTGGGGAAACGCCCTTGCAGTTTACTTACCAGCGTGGCTTCTGTCCAGAAGGAGGGAGTTGCACACAGCTGGCCCTGCCGTTCCTCGCCGAACTGGGCCCTGGGGCACCTGAGCGCGACGCTGGTGGCGGTGATGGCGGAGCCGGTGGGGGCCACGCTGCTGGCATGGCTGGTGCTGGGGGAGGCTCCGCCGCTTCCCACCTTGGGCGGCGGGCTCCTTATCCTGGCAGGGGTGTATCTGGCCCTGCGGCGCTGAGGGGTCAGCTAGAGAGCCAGAGCACGTCCCCGCACAGGTCTGGTGGATGGGGCCTGCTGGCGAAGACGGCGTATTCCGCCTTGGCCTTGCCGATGGTGGTGCTCTCGCCGTGCCCCGGGTGGATCAGCGTATCGTCGGGGAGGACGAAGAGTCGCTGGGTGATGCTCTGGAGGAGCTGGCGCAGGTCCGCGGGGGTTCGGGTGCGGCCTGGGCCGCCCGGGAAGAGGGTGTCCCCTACAAACAGGTGCTTGCCCAGCAGCAGACACACCTCGCCTGGGGTGTGGCCCGGCGTGTGGATGACCTGCAGGGCCAGGCGGCCGACGGGAATGATATCGGCATGGTTCAGGTAGAACTCGGGCGGCGAGGGAAGGGCGTGGGCATCCTCCGGGTGGATTGCGGCCGGTGCCCCCGTGGCGCTCTTGACCTCCTGGAACCCCATGAGGTGGTCGAAGTGGCTGTGGGTTATCAGGATAGCCCGCACCCTGGTGCCCTGGGCCTCCTGCAGGGTTTTCTCCGACTCGGCGGGGGCATCAATGATGACGCCGTCGCCGGTCTTGACGCAGACGATGAGGTAGGCGTTGTTGGCGTACGGGCCGCAGAGGACACCGTGGACCCGCACATCGGCATCCTGATACAGGACTGGCATCGGCATCTCCTGAAAGGTCGGGCAGGCCGACCCAGAGCGGCCACTGGGTCGGCCTGCCTGCGGAGCCTTCCCTGGCTTGGTCCTGACAAGCGCTAGCGACCAGGGGGGGCCTGCTAGCCGTACTTGACCTTGAGGACGGGCTCCAGGATCTCTACCTTGACGTTGGGTCCCACCTGAGCCTTGAACTTCTCCGGGTCGCCGGCGGTGGCATAGCCGTAGTGGATGGGGATGGCCCACTTGGGCTTGATGAGGTTTTTTATCGAATTGGCGGCTTCCACCTCGTCCATGGTGTAGGTGCCGCCGATGGGCACCATGGCGATGTCCACAGGCCCCAGTTGCTCCGCCCACTCGGCGACCGTGCTGGTGTCGCCGGCGTGGAACACCTGCTTCCCACCAATGGTGAAGACGAACCCGGTGTTGAAGCCCTGCTCCCTGGGGTGGAAGCTGTTGTAGCCTTCCACCGCCTTGATGTGGCAGCCCTTCTGGTCAGTGCTGTGCCGAGCCGTGATGGTCACCACCTTGTACTTGCTTTTCACATCAGCAGGCAACTGGGCCGCGACGGCGGGGTTGGTGACGATGATGGCGGTGTCCTTGGCGCAGGCCTTGATCGCGGCGGGGTCCATGTGATCGCCGTGGGGATGGGTGATGAGGATGAGGTCGGCCTTGTCATTCCCCACTTCCTTCTCTGTGATGCGGTGCGGGTCTATATAGATGGTCAATCGCGGGCTCTTGATCTTCATAGCGGCCTGGACGTACCGGGTGAGCTCCACTCCCTCAATCGTTCCAGTGCTGGGCATGCTCCACCTCCCTGCGAGCAGGTTTTACGCCCTGATTATACCCCTGGAACCCGCCAAAGGGTAGGGGAAAGGCCGCTCCCTGCTGGAGGCGCGAAAGTTCCGTGCCGCCTGCGGTGCTGGCTCTGTGGAACCCGAACACCCGCTGCTGGCCTTTACCCCGCTCGATAGGGATGCTATCCTGGATGTCATGTCATGTGGGGGTCGCCCATGCCACGGATTGCAGTGAGCGCTAGCGACGAGGCTTCCGCTCGTCGCTATCTGGAAGCGGTGGAGAAGCAGGGCGGCGAGCCGCTCCTGCTGATGCCTGGCAGCCCCCCGGCCAGTGATGAGGTGCTGGCCCAGATACAGGGCCTGCTCCTCACTGGGGGAGCGGATGTGGAGCCGGCCCTCTACGGTGAAAGGGCCGACCCCGTGGCTCAAGTGGAGAGCAACCCGGCTCGGGATGCCCTGGATTTTCCGCTGCTCAGGGCAGCCCTGACACGGGACCTGCCGGTGCTGGCCGTCTGCCGGGGGATGCAGGTCCTCAACGTCGCCCTGGGTGGCAAGCTGATTCAGGACCTGCCGGGCCACAGGGCCGAGCAGGAGGATGGGCGGTGGGTCTCCGCCTACCACCGCATCTGGATCGCCCCGGGGAGCAAGCTGGCTGCTGTCCTGGGCTCCGGAGGCCTGGTGCGGGTCAACTCCCGACACCACCAGGGAATGCGGGAGGCGCAGAAGGCCCCGCTCCTCATCGCCTCAGCCTACACTCCTGACGACTTCCTGGTGGAGGGTGTCGAGAGCCCATTTCATACCTGGGTCATCGGGGTCCAGTGCCACCCGGAGCGGGCAGAGGAGGTGCCCAGACAGTTCCAGCGCCTGTTCCAGGTGCTGGTGGAGAAGGCTGCCAGACGGATCGGCAGCACCGTGTAGCCACCCTGCCCTGCTCGTGCTTGGGGATGCAGCGGAGGGCCGCTCCCTGGGCACACAGCGTGCCAGGGGGAGGAAGCACCCTGGCCAGAGAGGAGGATAACGAGTAGCCGTGAGGCCGCCATTGAATGTCCTGCCTTTTGAACGCATTGCCATTTTCATTGACGGATGGAACTTCAAGTACGCCACCTACGACTCCTTTAGCCTTCAGGTGGACTACACCAAGTTCCTGGAGTACCTCTCGCAGCGGGCCATCCTGATTCGCGCTTACTACTACATTGGCGAGTGGGCCCCGGAGAGCATTGACCAGTATGTCCGCCTGCTCAACCCACCTGACCCCGATGCCAAGCGGCGCGAGTTGGAGGAGCAGTCCCGGCAACAGCGGGGGTTCTGGCGCTTCCTGAACCGCAACGGCTACATGGTGGTGCGCAAGCCCATCCGTGTCTTCTTTGACCGCGGCGGCAGCGTGGCCGTAAAGGCCGACCTGGACCTGGAGCTGGCTATTGACATGCTCACCCTTGCGGACAAGTGCGAGAAGCAGATTCTGGTCTCTGGCGACGGGGACTTTGTCCCCCTGGTCCGGGCGGTGGCGGCCAAGGGGGTGCGGGTCGTGGTGGTCAGCACGCAGCACCCCGATGCTATGGGCACCGCCCACTACCGCGCCTCGGATGAGCTGCTGGACGCCGCCGATGAGTTCATCCCTATCGAGAGCATCAGCCGCCTCATCCAGCGGGTTCATCCCACGGGAGGGACGGTAGGTTGATCCTTTCGCTACTGCGGGATGTCGAGGCCCCTTGGGTGGAGATGCCTCTCTGTTTTCGAGCATCCGACGACTAGCTAGGACGCGGCTTCGCGGGCAGTAGGCCTTGCTGTTGAAGCTCTCCACCGCGCCCTGCAGAGTGGCCTTGCTCTGGTCTGACATGGTATGCCCTCCCCCCTGAGCAGTGCTTCAGCGTAACCGTGCCACTCCCCGTTGCCCACGTTCCAGGCATCTACTCTCAGTGTCCATGTCCCATTAGCGCCCTTCAGTCTCAACGACCCTCCTGCCACCCCACCGTTGACAGAACAGAACTGGTGTTCTATTCTCAGGGTGCGCCAAGGAGTGAAGCGATGGCTACTCAGCAGGAGGCACAGGGTGTCGGACTACCTTCAGGGGGCGCTGGCGCTCCAGCGGGCACTCACCGCCATCTCCAGCGCCTACAACGTCCTCCACTTTGTCCGGCTGCGCACCAACCGGCGCGGGCGGCGGGTGGCAGCGGGCGTCCTGGCCCTGGTCAACACCGCCTTCCTGGCCCAGGCGCTGTATCCCACCCTGGCCCGCTGGCTGGCGCGGTGGGCCGATGGCCCTGGGCTGCTCCTGCTGGCTGGGGGTCTGCCTCTTATGGCCTCGGTGGCCATCACCGCCTTGGTCTTGCGCCAGCGCCTTCACCGACAGGGAAACGGAAGGTAGGAAGAGCCGATGAGTGTCGTAAGCAATGCCATTCAACAGGAGCAGTGGGAGGTAGTAGCCTACTGCCTGCTCCTTGGGCTGGCCAGGGCTGCCTCTCGCATACCTCCGGAGGCCCTGGCGAATCTTGTCGAGCTCCTGGAGGGGCAGGGCCATGCGCCGGAACGCTAGAGAGCCTGTGGGGACCCCCGAGGAGTTCTACGCCCAGGCCCTGACCGAGGCCGAGCGCCTGCGGCTGCCCAGGGCAAGGCAGGTGGAAGGGCTTGACGAGGAGATCGCCCTGCTGCGGGTCCGCCTGCTGCGGCTGGTGGAGGAGCAGCCCCAGAGCTTTGACCTGCTCCTGAAGGGGGTTGCGCTGCTGGTGCGGGCCGTCGCCACGCGATATCGCCTCTCGCCGAAGGCCCAGGAGGACCTGGCAGGGAGCATCGCCGGGGTGCTGGAGGGCATCGGCACGGCCCTGGGTCTGGGGGAGCACCATGGGGCAGCGTGACCTGGCGGGGGCCCTCCGCCGCTTGTGGGGGCGGCCTCGAACGGAAGGCACAGCCCAAGGGGGCCGCCCCCTGGATCTCAGCCCGGCCAGCGCCTTTGACGCCCTCCTGGACCAGCGCATCCGGGAGGTGGAACGGGGTCTGGACGAAGTGAAGGGACGCGTCAACGGCCTCATCTTCCTGGTGGTGGGGGCTGTGGTGGCGCAGGTGGTGCTCGGATTGATCCGCTAAGGGGACGAGGGAAGCGCGGAGGGGCAAAGCCCCTTCGCGCAACCCCCTCCTTCTCCCGCTCAGGCAGGGGAGGGAGGGGAGTCAGGGGGTGAGGGCAATGGTCCTCAGGCAGACGTTGCGCCCCTACCAGGCGGCCATTGGGCGGGCGGTGCTGGACAGTGTGCTGCACCGTCGGGGCCTGACCTTCACCGTGGAGGTGGCCCGGCAGGGCGGGAAGAACGAGCTCTCGGCCCAGCTCGAGCTGCTCCTCCTGACCCTCCACATGGCTGCCGGCGGCAACCTGGTGAAGGCAGCGCCCACGTTCATGCCCCAGGTGCTCATCAGCCTCCGTCGCCTGCGGGAGCGCCTGGACGACGCGGGCTTCGCCGGATTCTGGAAGGCCGAGGCGGGGCACATCTTGCGCCTCGGGAAGGCGCGGCAGATCTTCCTCTCCGCCGAGCCCACCGCCAACGTCGTGGGGGCCACGGCCCACATCCTGCTGGAGGTGGATGAGGCCCAGGACGTGGATCCGGAGAAGTTCTCCAAGGAGTTCCGGCCCATGGGGGCCTCGGCCAACGTCACCACCGTTCTCTACGGCACCCCGTGGGACGGCAGCTCCCTCCTGGAAGCGGTGAAGCAAGCCAACCTGGAGATGGAGCTGAAGGACAAGATACAGCGCCACTTCCGCTTCGACTGGGAGGCGGTGGCCCAGCACAATCCCCTCTACAGGGGGTATGTGGAGGCGGAGCAGGCGCGCCTGGGGGAGGACCACCCGCTGTTCCGGACCCAGTACCGCCTTCTGCCCCTGCCTGGCGGTGGTGGCCTCTTCAGCCCCGGCCAGCGGGCCCAGCTTCAGGGGGAGCACCCTCGCCAACACGCCCCCTCCAGGGGCCGGGTGTACGTGGCCGGGGTGGATATCGGCGGGGAGGAGCGGGAAAACGGCAACACGGAGCATGATGCGACGGTGGTCACGATTGGGGAGCTGGACTTCTCGGAGGGCGACGAGCTAGGTCCGGAGCCGCGGGTGCGTATCGTCGAGCACTACTGGCGGACAGGCCAGCCCCACCACGCCCTCTTCCCGCAACTGGTGGACCTCCTGCAGGACGTATGGCGATGCCGCCGCGTGGTGGTGGATGCCACCGGCCTCGGCGCAGGGGTGGCCAGCTTCCTGGAGAAGGCCCTGGGCAGCGTCGTGGCCCCCTTCACCTTCACCGCAGCGAGCAAATCGCGCCTGGGGTTCGACCTCCTGGCCTCGGTGAACTCCGGGCGTCTGAAGATGTACGCCGCCGACAACTCGCCGGAGTACCGGGAGTTCTGGAATCAGGTGGAGATGACGCAGGGACGCTTTCGTCCGAACCAGCGGATGGAGTTCGGGGTGGAGCCCGCCCGGGGGCACGACGACTTCTTGATGAGTCTGGGGCTCCTGGTCAAGGCATCCGAGTATCTGCCCCGCACGGCCAGGGGGAGAGCCCCCGACTAGGGACCGCTGGAAGTCCAGGCGGTCATGCTCAGCGAAGTGAAGAATCCAGCCAGGGTCGAGGCCCTTCGCCGCGTTCTGGGTCACAGGAGGGTCAGGGTGAGCGTTGGACAGGCGAGAACAGCGCGAGGCCTGTGCAGAGTGAAGTGCTATGAGGAAGCGAAGAGAGTTGCTGCTGGATGTGCTGCCGGAACGCTACCCCTACAAGGACGATGGGTGCGCGGTCTCCCCCTCCTGCCTGGTCTGCCCACTGCCCAAGTGCAGGCATGATGACCCTGGCTGGCTCCAGGAGGCCCGCCGCCAGGCCAGGGATGACGCTATCCGCCGCGCCCGGCGGTTGGAGGACCTGACGGTGGTCGAGCTATCCCGCCGCTTCGGGGTAAGCCAGCGGACGGTGTTCCGCGCCCTGGCAGCGGGGAGAAACGGGAATGACAGAGGAGGTTGCCATGAACCGTGAGAGCTTTCCTCAGCAGCTCTCCCGCACGGACGCCGAACGCCTGCGGGCCTATCAGGAGCACCTGGACTTTTACGGCGGCCTCCAGTGGCCGGGGACACCCCGTCGGCGGGAGCGGCGCCTGACTTTCAACTATGTCCGTGCGTTCCTGGACAAGCTCACCTCCTACCTGGTGAGCGGTATGGCCGTGGTGGCTGAGCCGTGGGACACCTCGCCCGAGGCGGCTGAGCGGGCCCAGCGGGCTGGAGAGGCGCTTCGGCAGATGGTTGAGGAGAACGCCCTGGAGCAGTTGGACTTTGAGACAGAGCTGGACACCGCCGTTCTGGGGGATGGGTGCTACAAGATGACCTGGGACACTGGCGAGGGGCGGGTCCGCATCACGGCCCCCGATGTCCAGGGCGTCTTCGCCTGGTGGGTTGGCGACGACTTTTCCAGGGTGTGGCGGGTGGCCAGCCGCTATCGCCTCTCTGCCGAGGAGACAGAGGCGATCTATGGGGTGCGGCCCGCAGCCCAGGAAGCCAGCCTCGTGGAGGTCTGGACAGCGGGGGAGCTCCAGCTCTGGGTGGACGACACCCTGCTGGAGCAGCGCCCCAACCCCTACGGCTTCATCCCCTTTGTCCTCTTCCCCAACGTGCGGGAGCCCAAGCGCTTCTGGGGGACCTCCGACATCCCGCCGCTGGTGGAGCCCCAGCGGGAGCTGAACCGCGCCCTCTCGCAGCTCTCCCTCATCCTGGAGCTCTCGGGCAACCCCATCGCCGTGCTGGAGGGGGTCGAGGAGGCCCGAGACATCGCCGTGCAGCCAGGGGCGGTCTGGGAGCTGCCGGAGCGGGCCCGGGCCCACCTCCTGGACCTGCTCCAGGGCGGAGGCGTAGGCGTGCACGTGGAGTTCATCAACGTGCTGTACCGCGCCCTTCACGATCTGGCGGAGACGCCACGCACTGCCTTCGGGGACAACGCGCGGAACCTGTCGGGAGTGGCCCTGGAGATGGAGATGCATCCGCTGCTGCAAAAGGTGCGGCGAAAGCGGCTCATACGTGCTGCGGTGTACCGCCAACGGGCGGATATGGCGCTCCGGGTCCTGGAGCAGCGCTCAGGGGTGACCTGCCGTCCTGTGCGGCTACAGGTCACGTGGGGGCCACTCCTGCCTCAGGACCGGGGGCGCCTGGCGCGGGAGGAGCAGTTGCTGGTGGAGACAGGGATCCATAGCAGGCACCGGGCGATGGTGAACCTGGGGGTTGAAGACACAGAGGCAGAAACCGCCCGTATCCAGGAGGAACAGAAGCGGCTTGGAATTCCCCTAGATGAGCGGCTCTTCAAGGGCCTGCAGCGGGACTCTGTGCTGCTGGAGGGGGCGACGGAGTAGGGGTCACGCGGGGCCGCCGGCCGCGGCGGCGTGGGGCTTTTGCCTCAGCCTGGGCGATGGCCTCTGTGAAGAGCGTTACCGCCTTGGGCCGCCGGCCGCGGCGGCGTATGTATCCAAGCTGTTGTAGAACCCGAAGCCCCTCCTGGGCGGTCAGGGCCGGGTGTGTCTCGATATCGAAAACGTCGGACCACTGGAACTGGAACGGCAGCAAGGTGGCGGGGTGAGCAGCATCCACGATGGCGATGATAGCGGGTGTACCCTGGACCCAATACTCCCCTATGGTCCTGGTGCCAGCCGGGTCCTGCCACCGCGCCCTCCGCTGGGCTGCCTCATCCAGTTGCTGCCGACTAAGGTGCGGCTTCCATGTCATGAGCAGCACAAACAACATGGCCCCTCCCCTGCAACACGTAGGGAAACTACCTCTTGATTATTATAACCACGACGCTAAAAAAGAAAAGGGATTTTGCATGATTCTAGAAGGCATTTTCAGGGTGATCTTTTTTAGGTGGATTGCTCGACGGCATGAATAACCTGCAATGGGAAAACAGGCCACGCCGCCGCAAATGCTTGCAGAACGGGGTGTTCAACAAATGCAGAGTTTTCGGTCCGACCGTTGTCGTGAAACCCGTAAAACCTTTACCAGGCTTTTGAAAAAGGGGTGCTCAGAGGGGCGAAGCCCCTTTGACGGAGGTCTGGGGGGTCCCCCAGATACAATTTACCCCCCCTCCTGGCCAGAGCCTGTCCTGAGCCTGGCGAAGGAAAGGGG
>JACQUN010000130.1 GCA_016210285.1 Chloroflexota bacterium | reverse complement strand
GTCCAGGAGCTCCTCGGCGTACCTGGTGATGCGCAGGAACCACTGCTCCAGCTCCCGCCGGGTGATGGGGGTGTCACAGCGCTCGCACTTGCCCCCTTCCACCACCTGCTCGTTGGCCAGCACCGTGCTGCAGGAGGGGCACCAGACCACGGGGGCCCTGGCCCGGTAGGCCAGGCCCTGCTTGTAGAGCTGGAGGAAGAGCCACTGGTTCCAACGGTAGTACTCGGGCAGGCAGCACACCACCTCGCGGTCCCAGTCGAAGGCTGCGCCCATGGAGCGGAGCTGGCGGCGCATGTTCTGGATATTGTTCATCGTCCAGGTGTAGGGATGGATGCCGCGCTTGATGGCGGCGTTCTCTGCGGGCAGGCCAAAGGCATCGAAGCCCATGGGGGCCAGGACGTTGTACCCCTGCATGCGCCGGAAGCGGACGTGGGCGTCATAGGGGGCCATGGCGTACCAGTGGCCGATGTGGAGGTCCCCGGAAGGGTAGGGGTACATGGTCAGCTCGTACCACTTGGGGCGTGGGCTGGTATTCGGGGTGCGGTAGAGGCCGTCCCGCTCCCAGCGCTCCTGCCACTTCCGGTCCAGGGTCTCGGGGTCCCACTTCAGCTCCGTCTGGCGCATGGTGGTCATAGCCCGCTCCTCTTTGTCCAGGGCGACACGCCCTTCCTGGGATTACAGGATAGGTTCGACCCTCAGGGGAGTCAAGGACAGGGGGCAGCGGTCGCCCACCCCGGCTTTCTGGGAAGGTGCACCCGCCAGGAACTCCTGGGTGCTTTCCACCCCTGGACAGGGCCCTGGGCAGCAGGTATCCTACTCTCGCCACAGGGAAGAGGCAGGAAAGGAGGGAGCCCGCTATGAAGGCCAGGGAGCTGAAGGAGAAGATGTGGGACAAGGAGGTGGTGCTGGGGTTCCAGCAGTTCACCCCCTCGCCCACCATCACGGAGATCGCCGGGCTGGCAGGGTTCGACTGGATGTGGCTGTGCATCGAGCACGGCGGCGCCGCCCTGGGGACAGACCTGGAGAACATGATCCGGGCCGCCAACGCCGTGGACGTCGTGCCCCTGGTGCGGGTCTCCGACAACGAGCACTACATTATCATGCGCTCCATGGAGCTGGGGGCCAAGGGGATCATTCTGCCTCGCGTCAAGACGCGGGAGGACGTGGAGCGGGCGGTAGATGCCGCCACCTTCGGGGGCAGCCGTGGCATCTGCCCGGTCAGCCGCGCCCACTGGTACGGCGCCGAACCCCTGCCCCTTCGGGAGAGGGACGAAGAGACCATCGTCATCGCCCTGATTGAGCAGAAGGAGGCGGTGGACAACCTGGACGAGATCCTGCAGGTGAAGGGGCTGGACTGCGCCTTCTTCGGCTCCGCCGACCTCTCCCTGTCCCTGGGGATCTGGGACCGGGTGCAGCGGCGGGATGAGGAGGCGCTGGGGATTCTCGACAGATGCCGTCAGCGATGGCTTGCGGCCTGCCGGCGCCACGGCGTCCCCATGGGCCAGATCCCCCGGGACCCGGACGATGCCATCCGGCTCATCAACGAGGGCATCACCGTGCTGGGGTCATCGCCGGACACCGGCTGGTTCTACCGCTTCCTGAAGGGATTCACCACGCCGGTCAAGGAGTACGCGCGGCAGAAGGCGCGGGTGTAGCCCTCCGCCGAGCCAGAGCTTGCTGCAACAGGAGGATCGGGGGAGACACCCTCAGCACTCCCGCCGGAGGGGCAGGACTGCGCGGGAGCTCTGCCCTTTGCCGCAACTGGCTCCCCCCCGGGCTAACGGCGCAGAGAACACTGCTTTGGGACAGGATTAGGATCTAGGGTATAGTCATATTCCAGCCACCTGAGATAGGATGGTGGCATGGAGAAGACAGGGCCTTGCCCCAGATGTCAGCACATCAAGAGTTGGATCATCCGGCGAGGCAAACGTCGGTGTGCCGCCTGCCGGTACGAGTGGGTGGCAAGGGCGCTGCCACTCCGGTTGACGCCCGCGGAGATGGTGGAAGGCCGGGGCTGCGCCGTCCTCTTCTTCGACCCGGCCAACCCGGCCGACGCCGTCGTCGTGGCCGTGTGGGGATAGGGGGAAAGGGTTGCCAAGGCGAGAGTGATGCGCTAGAATTTCTGTACACTATTCAGGCTTCGGTTGTGGATACTGTCCTATAGACATGCTGTTGGGCAAAGGACAGGGCTTTGACACACCAAGGTCGTTCTCTTAGTCAGGTTGTGCCGGTGCTTGTGGCTGTGTTGGTTTGTGACACCGCGGTTGAGGATCCTAGTACAGGCAAAAAGACCCTTGTAGGTATCTTTGTTGAAGTGCGTGGGGGAAAATTCCCCACTCAGCGGTCGATGACGTTGTACCTAAAGTTGACCGACGCCGAGGGTTACTATGAGCTAGAGGTTAGATATGTGCAGTCTAGTTCAGGCAGGCTCTTGGATGGGGCGAAGGGTGAACTAGAAGCTGATAACCGTCTGGCATCCATAGATACCTATATACCCTTCCCGTCATTGCCGATTCCTAGAGAAGGACGTTACGAGTTCCAGGTGTGGGCTAACTCAATGTTCCTCGGCAGTACGTTCATTGACGCTGTCCCTCAACCCCAATCATAGAGAGGAGTATATGGTAGTTACCGGAATACAATTCACACCGCCTCCTGTAGAACCGCAGGAAAATACAGGTGTGACTCCTTACCAGCAGACACCCTCATTGACTGTTGGAATGCCTACCGAGGTTGCAGACAGCGATGAGTCAGACACCTTGTTGCCTCGGCAGGTCCTACTAGGTGCCTTGCGGGATGGCAGGCTCCGTGTTCGGTCATGTATTACAATTATACTTGCTACTGAAGGCCAGCACGTAATAGCCGAAGCAGCGGAGTTCAACGAGTTTGGGTTCGGAGACAATTTGTCTGAAGCACTAATTGACCTGCAACGTGCGATTGCGGAGCTGTTCTTTGCGCTGGAAAGAGAGCAATATCGCCTGGGTCCTGACTTGAAGAATGTGTGGGCAAGCCTACAAGAGAAGATCATCAAGAGACCATGACTATCAAGGCGCGGGAGTTCGATCACCTGGTTGCCAAACTTGGTCTGCAAACCCGAGACAGTCGTGACCTATTAGCCTGGTTTGAGTTTGAAGGAAAGATTGTCACGCGGACCAGGCGTTCGAAGGGTTCCGGGGATCTGCCGATGCAGCATAGCATTCGGCAGCAGCTAAAGCTGAGCGAGCAGCAACTCCAGGAAGCAGTCGCTTGTACGCTCTCTAGACAAGATTATATCAACATCCTCCGAGGCAAGGGCTTGCTCTAACCCGCAGGCTTTCTCTCCATGTTTGGTGTTCTTTGTGACTTCTAGTGGTATGCCACCTTGGCGACAAGTGCGGTGCATCTTTGGGGATGCGCGAGTTAGCCGACACCCTCCCCCACCGCCAGGGCCTTCGCCACCGTGTGGATGTCCTTGTCCCCTCGCCCGCTGAGGCAGACCACCAGGATGGCGTCTTTGGGCAGGGTGGGCGCAAGCCTGGCGGCGTGGGCCAGGGCGTGGGCGGGCTCCAGCGCCGGGATGATGCCCTCCGCCCGGCAGAGGAGGACAAAGGCGTCCAGGGCCTCCCTGTCCGTGGCGGCCACGTACTGAGCCCTCCCGCTGTCCTTCAGGTAGGCGTGCTCCGGGCCTACCCCCGGATAGTCCAGCCCCGCCGAGATACTGTGAGTCTCCCGTACCTGGCCGTGCTGATCCTGGAGCAGGTAGGAGAGGGAGCCGTGCAGGACACCGGGACGCCCCGCCACCAGCGAGGCGGCATGCCTCCCGCTCTCCACGCCCTCGCCCCCTGCCTCTACCCCGATGAGGCGGACGCCTGCATCTCCCAGAAAGGGGTGGAAGAAGCCGATAGCGTTGCTCCCGCCGCCCACGCAGGCCAGCAGGTAGTCGGGAAGCCGCCCCTCGGCGGCCAGGACCTGCTCCCGCGTCTCCCGCCCGATGACCGACTGGAAGTCCCGCACAAGCATGGGGTAGGGATGCGGCCCCACGACGCTGCCCAGCATGTAGT
>JACQUN010000012.1 GCA_016210285.1 Chloroflexota bacterium | reverse complement strand
GCATCAAGAGCGCCAGCCCCACCACGTCGGTCATTATGCTTACCATGTACGACAGCGACATGTACGTGGTGGAGGCCATCCAGGCGGGTGCCGCCGGCTTCCTGACCAAGGACGTCTCCCGGGAGCTCCTCTGCCACGCCGTCCGCTCGGCGGTGGATGGCGGGACCATGGTGCGCAGCGGCCTTCTCAAGCGTGCCATGGATGCTCTCCTGCGATCTTCTGCCAGGGACAAAAGAGAGGGGGCCGACGTATCCCTGGTTGAGCGCCTCACGCCCCGGGAGATGGATGTGCTGAGGCTCGTGGCCCAGGGCCGCCGAAACAAGGAGATTAGCGACCAGCTTGAGCTGGCCGAGATCACGGTGAAGAAGTACGTTCAGGCTATCATACAGAAGCTGGGCGTCTCGGACAGGACCCACGCCGCAATCCAGGCCATGAGGCTCGGACTGGTGGAGTGATATGTGGCAGCACGGGAAGGCTGTCCCCCTGTGGCTTCAAAACCCTGCCTCAGCGAGGGCTTGCTATACCTGTTGCGGATGGCGGAGCGTTGAACAGGCTGCTTTCAGCGTAGCTGTTTGCACTTTCCACGGCCAGCCGAGGAGCGCGACTGGGGCCTCCTGGATGCCACTGTTCCCGTTGTCCGCAGGCCGGAGAACCTGCTCATCGCGGTCTGCGGGGAGCGCGGCGTGCCGTTCAACGCCGTGCTCCCCGGCTGGGGCTACATGGGTGGCTATGCGGTGAGTCCAGGTGTAATGCTTTGAACGACCATCTCTTCCTGGCAAGGGAGGATGATTCCGGAAAGCAGGGGTAACGTGGTAACACAAAAAGGCATCCGGGTGCCGCCTGACCTTTCAGCAGTCCTGCAGGAGAACGCCCAGGCCCGTGCAGCATTTGAAGCCCTGAGACCCTCGTGTCAAAGACGTTACGCTGACTGGATTACGGGAGCTAAGAGACCGGAAACGCGGGCGCGGAGAACAAGAAGAGTCGTTGAGATGGCGTTAGAATGGAAAGCGCGACACGATAGCCGCAGTAGGAACACCCGCGCTGCTTGACCTCACAGCGTAGTTGCCCTTCGCGTACAAATTTCAGGAGGACGACGTGCCTGAACAGTACGACGTAGTAGTGGTCGGCGGTGGCCTGGCGGGGCTGACCGCCGGGCTTTTCGCGTGTCGCTATGGGCTCAAGACTGCCCTGGTGGAGGCCAACATCCCAGGCGGGCAGATCATCAATGCAGAGAAGATAGAGAACTTCCCCGGCTTCCCCCAGGGCATCGCCGGGGCAGAGCTGGGCCCCCAGGTGCAGGAGCAGGCCATGCAGTACGGCCTTGACCTGAAGCTGGCCGAAGCAGCCCGCCTTGTCCTGCGGGACCCCTACCGAGTGGTGGAGACCTCCGAGGGGCCTATCCAGTGCAAGGCGGTCGTCGTCGCGGCAGGCTCCTCCCTGCGCAAGCTGGGCATCCCCGGCGAGGAGGAGTTCTACGGCAAGGGGGTCTCCCATTGCGCCACCTGCGACGGCCCCTTCTTCGCCAACGAGGTGGTGGGGGTTGTGGGCGGCGGTGACTCCGCCCTGGACGAGGCCCTCTCCCTCACCCAGTTCGCCTCCAGAGTCCTCCTCTTCCACCGACGAGACACCCTGCGCGCCCAGAAGGTGCTCCAGGGCCGCGTGCTGGCCCACCCCAAGGTAGAGGTCCGGTGGAACACCCGGGTCACCGCCATCCACGGCGACTCCCAGGTCCGCTCGGTGGCGGTGCAGGACACGCGGAGCGGCGAGACCTCCCAGGCGCCCCTCTCCGGCATGTTCATCTACGTGGGCCTGGAGCCCAACACCCGCTGGCTCCAGGGCGCCGTGCCCCTGGACAACAGCGGCCACATCCCGGTGGACCTGTGGATGCAGACGCCCGTGGCGGGGGTCTTTGCCGCCGGGGATATCCGCCAGCACTCGGCGGCGCAACTCGTGACCGTAGCGGGAGACGGTGCGACGGCGGCGATTGCGGCGTATCGCTACGTGAGCGGGAGAACGTGGGGGTAGGATCGCGCGGATGTGGCAGAAGCAGCTTTGAACGATAACCCACCTCCAGACAGGGGCAAACCCCGATTTGCTGCCCTGGAGTCCTTTGCCATAAGGAACTTCCGCTACCTATGGGGGGCCAACGGCCTCTACTTCGCAGCCCAGCAGATGCAGATCCTCGCCACGCAGTGGCTGGTCCTGGAACTCACCGGCGCCCGGGCGATGCTGGGCCTTGTGGCCACAGTCCAGGCCATCGCTGTACTCCTCCTGTCTCCCTATGGAGGCATCATCGCCGAGCGGTCTTCCAGGCGGAACCTCCTGATCAGCGGCCGGGCGGGACTCGTTGCTCTCACAGTCCTTGTAGGCATCCTGGTGTCCACAGACACGGTGAGGCTTTGGCATGTGTTCTCCGCTGCTGTAGGCTTTGGCGTGTTCGTAGCCCTCACCCAGCCGGCAACCCAAGGCTTCCTTTTTGACCTGGTGGGCAAAAAGAAGCTCATGAACGCCATCGCCCTCAACTCAACCGCCACCAGCGTGTTCAACATGGCCGGGCCAGCACTGGGAGCCACCTTCATCGCCCTGGTCGGTATAGATGGCGCCTATTTCGCCAGTGGCGGAGCGTATCTTATCGGCATCCTGCTCATGGCGATGATTCCGATACTAGGAAAGACGGCGGGGCTTGAAAAAAAGAGCCCGATACGAGACATCGCGGATGGGCTGCGCTACATGACCCATAGCCCGCTGACCCTGTGGGTCTTTGTAATCGTAGCGCTGAACTTCTTCGGCGCATTTGTCCTCGTGCTGCGCCCCGTCTATGCCAGAGACGTTCTGAACGTGGGTGTTCGCGGGCTGGGCCTCATGGGCCTCTCCTTTGGGGCTGGCTCCCTGGTCGGTGCGACAGCGGCCACCATGCTCTCCGGTGTCAAACGCAAGGGATACCTGCTCATCCTGGTGACCATGCTCTGGGACGTAGGCATGGCTGGCTATGGCCTCTCCCACAGCTTTGCCCTCACTCTTGCCTGCGAGTTTCTCCTGGGCATTGTGGCCCCCATATTCCAGGCCTCCACCATGACCATGCTGCAAGTCAGCGCCCCCGACCAGATGCGCAGCCGTGTCATCAGCGCCTTCTTCATGGTGAATCAACTCATGTTCTTTGGCCAGTTCCTGGGCGGTTTCATGGCAGACCAGTTGGGTGACCGGACCCCTCTGTTCTTTGCCGCGACCATGCAGTTCGGTGTGCTTCTCTTCGCCCTGTTCTTTGCCTCCCCACTGAAGAACTTCGGGAAGGAGCAAGAGAAAGCCCGTGCCGCGGGCTAACGCAGAAAGGCACGAGCCTGGCTTGAGGCTGCCCAGGCTGGCGGGGATACTGACGGATCAGTCCTAAACCCCATCTTCTACTCCTGCCTGAAGGTGGGGGCATGATGCTCTCTTGCCCTTGCAATCCTCCCACTGCTCTGGTATGGTAGGACTGTCGGAAATTCGGACCGCAAGGATTGCGCGATGTCGGAGATGATTCAGGTTCGCAAGAAAGCACAAGTTACCCTGCCCCAATCTATTCGCCAGGCCCTGGACATCCAGGAAGGTGACTTCCTTGATGCCATCGTCAGGGATGGCGAGATTGTGCTGCGAGTGAAGAAGCTGGTGGACAAGGAGCAGGCATGGTTCTGGACCAGGCGTTGGCAGGAGGGCGAACGAGAGGCCGAGGAGGATATTCGCGCCGGGCGCGTCCACAGCTTTGATAACGCCAAAGAAGCGATAGCCTTCCTCCACAAGCGGGTGAAGAAGGCCTCACGGGCATCCGGCGGGGCCTAGTCCGCAATGCCCATCCAATTCACGGAGCGGTTCGCCAAGCAGTACGAACAGTTGCCCGAGACCATACAGCGGAAAGTGGACAAGGCGCTCCGCCTGCTCGACGCAGACTTCAGGCACCCTGGGCTGCGAAGCCATCCTGTGGAAGGGGCCGGGGAAATCTTTGAAGCCTACGTGGACGCCAGGTATCGCATGACTTTTGAGCGGCACAGGAAAGTGTTCGTGATGCGCAACGTGGACAATCATGATGAGTGCCTCAAGAACCCCTAGTCAAAGCTGAAAACTCAAGCTCCAGATGGCGTTTCAGACCCCTTGTCATGCAAACTTTGTCAGGCAGGCGATAGAGAAAAGGAGGCGCCATGGACTTCGCCTTCACCCCACAGCAGGAGGCCTTCCGGCAGGAGGTCCGCTCCTTCCTCAAGGAGGTCCTGCCCGCCGGCTGGCATGGCATTGACCCCGACTCCTACTTCACCGAGGAGTACTGGCCCTTCATTCGCAATCTCACCAGGCGCATGGCCGCGCGGGGCTGGCTCACCATGGCATGGCCCAGGGAGTACGGCGGCCAGGCCCGCGCCCACATGGAGCAGCTTCTCTACAACGAGGAGATCGGCTACAACCGCGTGCCCGTCCGCGACGCCAGCACCGGCGTGCAGATGGTCGGCCCCACCCTGATGCTCTACGGCACCGAGGATCTGAAGCGGGAGTTCCTGCCACCCATCGCCAGCGCTGAAATCGTCTTCTGCCAGGGCTTCAGCGAGCCCGGCTCCGGCTCCGACCTTGCCTCCCTCTCGACCCGCGCCGTGGAGGACGGCGACGACTACGTCATCAACGGCTCCAAGATCTGGACCTCGGGCGCCCATCGCTCCGACTACTGCTACCTGCTGGCCCGCACCGACCCCAACGCCGAGAAGCACCGGGGCATCAGCGCCTTCATCCTGGACATGAAGACGCCGGGCATCGCCGTGAGCCCCATCATCAATATGCTGGGCGTCCACTACTTCAACCAGGTCTTCTTTGACAACGTGCGGGTCAACAAGCGCTTCCTCATCGGCGAGAGGAACCGGGGCTGGTACGTGGCCGCCACGACCCTGGACTTTGAGCGCTCCGGCGTGGGGCGCTTTGGCGCGAACCGCCGCAGCCTGGAGGAGCTGGCCAGGCTGGCCCGCGAGACCCGCCTGGACGGCGAGCCGCTTTCCCGCAACCCGATGGTGCGCAACCGCCTGGCCGACCTGTACCTTGCCAACCAGGCAGGCAACCTGGTAGCCTACGAGGTGGCCTGGATGCAGTCCCAGGGGAAGGTGCCCAACAAAGAGGCGTCTATGTCCAAGCTCCTGGGCAGCGAGCTGGCCCAGCAGGTCTATCAGCTCGCCGTGAGCATGCTGGGGCTGTACGGTGTGCTGAACAAAGGCTCCAAGTGGGCCTTCATCAACGGCCGCCTGGCCTGGGAGTGGGCGGACTCCTTTGCACACACCATCCGGGGCGGCACCTCGGAGATACAGCGCAACATCATCGCCACGCGGGGGCTGGGCCTGCCACGGGGATAGGGCCAGGAGAAGGAGGCATTCGCTTGCCGCGAGTGCGCCGGCGAAAGACCTCGCGCCGAAGGTTCTTGTGGCTCGCCATAGGTGCCGCCCTCGTGCTCGCAGCCATCCTAATCTTCGCCAGCCGCACCCTTCAACGGGGCAGCACAACGGCGCCCATCCCGACGCCACCGCCATCGGCGGCAACGCCGCTCCCCCAGGCCGTGCGTGTCCTGGAGTTCTTGGACTTCCAATGACCCTACTGCGCACAGTTCGCCCGGGAAGGCGAACGGGAGCTGCGACAGCAGTATGTCAGCCGGGGCCTGGTGACCCTGGAGGCCCGCCACTTCCCTGTCCTGGGGCCGGAGTCCCTCCTGGCAGCCCAGGCAGCCGAGTGCGCCAGGGAGCAGGGCCGCTTCTGGGAGTACTATGACCTCCTCTTCGCCCGCCAGAAAGGCCGGAACCAGGGCGCCTACGCCCCAAGGAACCTGAAGACCTGGGCGGGAGAGCTGGGCCTGGACCGGGCCCAGTTCGACGCCTGCCTGGACGGCGGCCAGGCTGCCGCAAGGGTAGAGGCCGACGTGATGGAGGCGCAGCGCCTGGGGCTGCAATATACACCCAGCTTCCTCATCGGAGACACGTTAGTGGAGGGCCTCCTGCCGTGGGACCGCTTCCGGCCGATGGTAGAGGACGCCTTGCGGAAGAAGGGGCTGCGCCCCTAGCCCCTGTCTCCGGGATTTCCGCTCAACCCAGGGCTCGGTGGGCGCAGGTGGGGCTTTCCCTCTTGGGGATGGCCATCAGCGCCTACTTGACCTACACCCACGTTCGAGGGGAGGAACCCTTCTGCGGCCCCGCTCGAGGGTGTGCCACGGTGCAGGGCAGCCCCTACGCCTCTCTTTGGGGTGTGCCCGTGGCTCTCTGGGGATTCCTCCTCTACGTTGCCCTGGCTGCCCTCCCCCTGGCTGAGAGGGGCGTGCCTTCGACCCGCCGCGTAGGACCCACCCTCAGCATGGTCCTGGCGCTGGCTGGCCTGGGCTATGCCGCCTATCTGACCTGGCTGGAGCTCTTTGTCATCGGGGCCATCTGCTGGTGGTGTGTCGCATCCGCCCTGGTCCTCGCTTGCCTGGCGGGACTCACCACGTGGCGGGCGTGGCAAGTTGCAGCGTGATGGATGCCGCGCGCCCCAGGGCTTTACCTCTTGGCTGGGGTCTGGTGGATGGCCCTCACCACCTGGTCATGCTCCAAGCGCTGGATGTCGGCCTCACTGTAGCCCAGCTCTCGCAGCACCTCCACGGTGTTCTGACCAAGCATAGGGGCGAAGTTGCGGAACGTGGGAGGGGTGTCGGAGAGCCGGAAGGGGGTCCCTATCTGCCGGACCTTCCCCGCCACAGGATGCTCCAGCTCCCACAGGGCTCCGCGGCTCCGGGCGTAGTCCCCCTCCAGGGCCTCGTTGACCTCCAGCATGGGGACCACGGAGATATCTACCGGGAGAATCTGAAGCCACTCCTCCCGAGTCTTGGTGAGCATCACCACGCGGACGTCATCGATGGCGGCCTGGACCGCAGGGTCTGCCTGGGAGCGCCGGTCAAAGGAGAGGGGGAACATGTTCTGGTACTGGGGCCGGCCGATGGCCTGGCAGAAACGATTCCAGAAGTGGGTCTCAGCGGTGGAGGCGTTGCTTAGGTATTTTCCATCCTTGCATCTCAGGTTGCTGAGGCTGGGGGCTCCTCGTCTGGGGACGCGGCCATCCCGCAAGTAGCCTACGGTGACCTGGTTGATGAGGGCGATGCCCGCTTCGGTAATAGACAGGTCTATGTACTGCCCCCTCCCGGTGCGCTCCCGGGCCAGCAGGGCGGCCTGGACGGCGATGACCACGCAGGCCGCCGCGTAGGTGTCCACCACGGTGAAGTTGATATCGGCGGGATTCCCCTCGCGGTCGCTGGTCAGGGCATTGACCCCCGACATGGCCTGGGCGTTGAGCTCCTGCCCAGGCCAGTTGATGTACGGTCCCTCTTGCCCGTAGCCACTGAGGCTGCAGTAGACGATGCGAGGGTTGATCCCCTTCACCGTCTTATAGTCAGCACCCAGCCGCTTCACCACCCCTGGCCGGTAGGTCTCAAAGATCGCGTCAGCCTTGGCGGCAAGCTTGTGGAAGATCTCCTGCCCCTGGGGGTTCTGCAAGTTGATGGCGATGCTCCGCTTGTTGCGAGCCACAAAGTTCCAGGCCATGTACCGGGCTTCCAGCTCCGGGTCGTCCTTGGTAGGAGAAAACGAGTCCCGTGCTCGGCCCGACCGGGCCACCTCCATCTCCTCCACCTTGAGCACGTCCATGCCCAGGTCAGCTAGCATCCATGTTGCCATGGGTCCAGGGACCAGGCGGCTGAGGTCCAGCATCCGCAAACCTTCCAGCGGTAGCACCACCTCAACACCTCTCTTAGCCGACATTTCCCATTTCAATACACGACGGAGGCATGCCTGGTCTCCACCACCATTCGGGCGAACTATAGGCCCCGTGCCTCGGCCTGTCAAGCATCTTTTGCAACCCCGTAACGAGACGCAGGCATCCATCACCTACGCCGGGACACACGATACCCCCTTGGGGTACCTTCCCGGCTCGTCAACCTGCCTATGAGACAAAATCACTCCCTTCTTCCCCACCCTCAGCATGATCCTGGCGCTGGCTGGCCTGGGCTACGCCGCCTATCTGACCTGGCTGGAGCTCTTTGTCATCGGGGCCATCTGCTGGTGGTGTGTCGCATCCGCCCTGGTCCTCGCTTGCCTGGCGGGACTCACCACGTGGCGGGCGTGGCACAGTGCAGCGTGATGGACGCCGCGCGCCCCAGCATCAAGACACCCAGCGACCGCAGCCTTCAGCTTCTCGCCAAACCAGACAGTACACGGAGCTTCCTGTCCCACGGCCTCTCCCCCGCCCGGCGCCGCGGACGGCGTCCTTCCTATCCTTTCCCGATGGCCCCCTCGGCCTCCGACTCCAACCGCTCCACCCCCTCCCTGCGAGGGTCCGTGTGCCCAAAGCGGGCCCGGTTGAACGCCTCTGTCAGCGTCCCTGCTGCGAGGGTGGGGAACTGAGCTTGAAGGCTGGGCTGGTACTCCAGGGGCGTCTGCCATACCTCACGGGGCCGGCCGCGCTGGGCCGCTGCGTTCAGGAGCCGGAAGTAGGCCCGGTAGAGCCGCGCCCGCAGGTCGTCCCCCGGTGGCAGGGGGTAGACCAGCGTCTTCCCTGACCTCCAGGGGAACCTGGGCAGGAGGTTGCCCAAGAGGGCTCCCAGGTCTTCTCGCGGGTCGCTCTCCCCCTCCACGGACTCCCGCACCTCGAGGTCGGAGGGCTGGCCGGCCCGGAGACGCACCCGAAAGATGCGGGCCAGGAAGTACAGGAGTCCCAGCGCCAGCAGGGCAACGATTGTCCACTTTAGCGCAAGTCCCAGCGTTGCCAGGGCACCGCCCGCCTGGGCCTGGGTCTCCTCCGGACGCTGGAACAGCGAGGAGAAATCGGGGAGCTGAAGGGGCGGCGCTTCACGGCCGCCACTGAGCCACCGCACCAGCCAGGAGAGGCCGCGGAAGATATAGCCCAGGACAAACTCGATGGGGAGCAGGAGCACCGCAAAGGCCACGTCCAACGCCTTCCCGAGCATGCGCAGGAGTGCAACCGTGGCACTAGAGAGGGGCCCGCCGGCGAGAAAGCTAAGGCCAAACCCAACCAGCAAGACCCAGGACACCACCACCGCCAGGGTGCGAGCCCACGGAGCTCCCCCGCCTCTCGCCTTGTCCCCGGTAGCCAGGCGTGAGAGCGCGAGCCCCGCCAGGGATGCGCCGAAGAAGGGGAAAGCCACCAGCCTTGCCCCCAGGGAACTCCGGGTAGTCACCTCGATGATGCCCGCCACGGCCAGCACTGCCAGCCCGATGGGGACGCGGAGGGACAGGGAATCGGCAAGGTCCAGGGTCCCCGCCATGCGCAGCCCAAGCCACCAGACGCCCAGCGAGAGGGCAACAGCCAACCAGATGCGGGCGATCTCTAGCCCTGGTGCGCCGAGGGTGGCCAGCCGCAGGGCCCAGAGCGCACCCCCCGCATGCCACGCCAGGAGTCCGTAGATGCTGGCGATGGCGAGCGCCACCCCCAGGAGGCTGCTTCTGAGGGGTGACATCCCGGTCCGGGCTGCCCAGCGCGCTCCGACCAGGGCCAGGGTCAGGAGGGCCAGCACGCCGGGCCAGGGAAGGAGAGGGGCCTTGCCAGGCAGGGCCAGGCCGAGGCCAGCCCCCAGCAGGAAAAGCCAGGAGCTCTCCGCCAGCAGGAGTGCCGCAAACTGGGCCATCTCACCGGGCCTTCGCACGCTCCTGCTCCATCTGCGCAAAATGGGGGGCAAGGTTATGGCAGGTGGCCCCCTCGGGCAACCCTTCAGGCGGCCAGTCGGCCAGCCAGAGCACGACGGGGCTCTGCCCGCGCCGCAGCAGGGTGCTGAGGGACTCGGCCAGCCCCGGGGTCATGATGGCGGTGATGAGGACAGGGGTCGCTCCCAGGGGGAGGTGGGCAGCCTCTTGCACCATCACCTCCTCCATAGGGCAGGCCACGTAGGGGCTGGCCATTGCCAGGCTCTCGAAGATGAGTGGCAACTGCTGCGGGTGACGCCCCGGGGGCACCCGCATGGGCAGCTCGTACTGCACCGACTTGCCATTGGAGGCGTAGCCCACGCTGTACCCCTCAGCCAGGGCCCCCTGGGCCACCGAGGCTGCTGCTGTCACCACGCGCTCCAGGTTCTGGGGGACGTAGCCCCCCCAGGTGACCCCCACGGTGTCAATGTTGAGCAGGAGCATAAGCAAGGGGGTGACCCCGGGCTCGAAGACCTTGACCTGGAGGTTGCCGTGGCGGGCCGTGGCCTTCCAGTCCACGAACTTCATGGGGTCCCCTGGTGTGTATTCCCGGATCCCCATGGGACGCGCCGGATCCTGGTGCAGCCGCTCGACGCCCCGGCGGTCCCCCATCGGCCGGCGAGCGGGCAGCCCCAGCTCCGGCAGCGGCACCGCCCTGGGGTAGACGAGGAGGAACTCCCCCGCGAGGTCGTGGCGTACCCTGGGAAAGAAGCCAAAGAGGTCCCCCGTGCGGACCTGGGCGGGGCCCAGGCGGAAGTAGCCGCGCTCCCTGCAGCGGAGGCGATACTCCCAGCGGACCCTCTCGTAGCGACCCAGGGAGGTGGAATGCACGAGGCTGTTGACCTTGCGGCGCGAGGTGATGGCCAGTTGCTTGCCCTCCAGGTCAACCCCCTCAGGGAAGTCGTCATCAACGCGCACCCACGTCAGGGGCAGCGGCTTGCGGTTGGTGAGACTCACCGCCAAGGACACCTCCTCGCCGGGGAAGACGCGGTGGCGAGAGAGGGTGCGGCTGTAGGTCAGGCGCTCCAGGGAGAGGCGGCTCCACACCCAGGCGAGGGCCACCACCACCAGCCCCATGCCCCCCAGGGCCACCAGGAAGCCGTACCTGCCTGCCAGCCCCACGATCACCAGAGCGAGGAACAGGAGCAGCCAGAACTCCCCAAACACGTCCGTCTCCTGCTGGCGAGGCGCCTACTCCTGAAGGGGGACGGGCACCGACGCCAACACCTCTGCCACCACCTCATCGGCAGTGCGACCCCGCAAACGGGCCTGGGGGGTCAGGATGAGGCGGTGGGCCAGGACCGGGGCCGCCAGGGCCTTGATATCGTCCGGCAGGGCAAACTCGCGCCCGCGGATGGCCGCCAGGGCCTGGGTAGCCCGGTAGAGGAAGAGGGCTGCGCGGGGGCTTCCGCCCAGCTCCAGGGCAGGATGGCCCCGTGTGGCGCCCACCAGCCGGACCACGTAGTCGCGCAGCGAGGGGTCCACCGCCACCTCCGGGACAAGGTGCTGCACGGCCAGCAGGTCCTGGCCGCTCACGACTGGCTCCAGGCGGGAGGGGAGCGAGTCCTGGCGGAAGCGCACCAGGATCTCCGCCTCCTCCGCAACAGTAGGGTAGCCCAGTTTCAGGCGCAGCATGAAACGGTCAAGCTGTGCCTCAGGCAGCGGAAAGGTGCCCTCCATCTCAATAGGGTTCTGTGTGGCAATCACCAGGAAGGGGGGAGGCAAGGGGTAGGTCACCCCGTCCACCGTTACCTGCTGCTCCTGCATCGCCTCCAGCAGGGCCGACTGGGTCCTCGGTGTGGCGCGGTTGATCTCGTCGGCCAGGAGGACCTGGGCGAAGATCGGCCCTGAGCGGAACTGGAACTCGCCGGTCTTCTGGCTGAACACGCTCACGCCGATGACATCTGAGGGGGTCAGGTCAGGGGTGAACTGGATGCGCTTGAAGGTGCAGCCCAGGGAGGAGGCTAGGGCCTTGGCCAGGGTGGTCTTGCCAATGCCGGGG
>JACQUN010000129.1 GCA_016210285.1 Chloroflexota bacterium | reverse complement strand
GGTCTTCTCCATGGCCTCCCACATGTTGCTCACGTCCTGAACGGAGAAGCCGTACTTGACGCCATCGTAGCGGGCCAGGTTCGCGGAGCACTCCGAGGGGGCGATGATGTAGTACACCGCCAGGGCGTAGCGTGTCAGGGGCAGGGAGCACTCCTCAAGATGCGCTCCTAGCCCTTCGAGGACCGCCGCCGCCTGCCTCACAGCCGCCTCGACTTCAGGCTGGATGCCCTCCCCGAAGTACTCCCTGGGCACCCCTATGCGGAGGCCCCGCACATCGGGCGCCAGGGCCCTGGTGTAGTCGGGTACGGTTCGGAGGATGGAGGTGGAGTCGCGGGGGTCATGCCCAGCGATGGCGTTTAGCACCAGGGCGCAGTCCTCCACGTCCTTGGTCATGGGGCCGACCTGGTCCAGGGAGCTGGCGAAGGCCACCAGGCCGTAGCGGCTGACCAGGCCGTAGGTAGGCTTCAATCCGGTGATGCTGCACAGGGCTGCCGGCTGGCGGATGCTCCCGCCGGTATCGCTGCCAAGGGCAAACAGGCACTCCCCCGCGGCTACCGCGGCGGCGCCGCCCCCGCTGCTGCCGCCGGGGACGCGCTCCAGGTCCCAGGGGTTGCGGGTCGGATGGTAGGCCGAGTTCTCGGTGGAGGAGCCCATGGCAAACTCGTCCATGTTCCCCTTTCCGACAAGCACTGGCGTGTGGGCGTAAAGCCGCTCCACCACCGCGGCGTCGTAGATGGGGACGAAGCGCTCCAACATGCGGGAGCCGCACGTGGTGCGGATGCCCCGCGTGGAGAGGATGTCCTTGACCTGCATAGGGATGCCCGTCAGGGGTGCGGCATCCCCCTTGGCTATCCGAGCGTCCGCCTGGCGGGCGTGCTCCAGGGCCACCTCCTCGGTCACGGTGACAAAGGCGCCCAACTTGGGCTCTACCTGGCGGATGCGCTCCAGCACCGCCTGGGTGAGCTCTCGCGAGGAGACCTTCCGCTGGCGCAGCAGACCCTGGGCCTCGTGGACCGTCAGGTGGTGCAGCTCCATCAGGACTCCTCCAGGACAATGGGCACCCGGAAGTCGTCTCCCTCCCGGCGCGGGGCGTTGGCGAGAATCTCCTCCTTCGGAAGGGACGGCCTGGGCTCATCCTCCCGCAGCACGTTGGAGAGCGCCACCGAGTGGGCGGTAGGAGGGACGTTTGCAGTGTCCAGCTCCTTCAGCACCTCGAACTGCTCCAGGATGTTGGAGAGCTGGAGCCGCATGCGCTCCACCTCCTCCTCCGTGAGGGCCAGGCGGCAGAGGGTGGCAACGTGGAGGACTTCTTCTCGGCTCAGGGGCATAGGAAGACCTCTTTCTGTGAATCTCAGAAGCCAGTGTAACAGGGGATGAAAGCTGCTTCAAGGGCGGCTCTGGGAGCCCCACGCCCGAATGAACTGAGCCCGGTGTCCTGTACATGGTTGTTGGAGTCACCACAGGTGATGTACCTGTGCACGGATGTGGCGGTCATAGATATCACGAATTCTGGCCATGGTCGCTTGGGAGAGGGCTGGCAAGCTGGCCGCACGAGTATTGTCTTCCGCCTGTGCTGGCCGCTTTGCACCAGGAATGGCACAGGTCACCGCATCGAACATCAGGACCCAGCGCAATGCCAACTGTGCCATGGTAGCCCCTGGTGGGATGAGGGGACGCAGTTCCTCGACAGCCTGCAGTCCGGTTTCAAAATTCACTCCTGAAAAGGTTTCGCCACGATCAAAGGCTTCACCCTGCCGATTGAATGCTCGATGGTCATCCTGGGGAAATGTGGTAGCAGGGGTCATCTTGCCAGTAAGCAACCCAGAGGCAAGAGGCAAGCGCGCTAGCACTCCCACCCGCCGTCGCTTGGCTTCAGGGAAGAAGTCTTCTGCCGGACGCTGCCGAAGGATGTTGAAAACGATCTGCACCGACTGCACATTGGGATACTGCATGGCCTTGAGGCCGTCCGCAATTGTTTCCACGCTTACGCCGTAGTATCGGACTTTGCCCTCTTTCACGAGCCCGTCGAGGATCTCAAACACCGCAGGGGAGTCATAGACCTCGCTGGGCGGGCAATGGAGTTGCAGCAGGTCAATCGCCTCGGTCTTGAGATTCCTCAGGCATTGGTTCACGAACGCCCTGAGGTTCCTACGATTGTAACCTCCAGCGTCTGGATTCACCTGCATTCCAACCTTTGTGGCGATATAGATTGGTTCTCGCCGCTCCTGTCGAAATCGCGCCAGCAGCGGTTCGCTGCCGTAGACATCGGCCGTATCAAAAAAGTTGACGCCCAGATCCACGGCACGATGGAGTGCAGCCAGGGACTCTCGATCATCGACAGTCCCCCATAGGCTGCCCATAGCCCACGTCCCAACACCAACCGCCGAAACCTTCCAGCCCGTCCGGCCCAACTCTCGGTATTCCATCAGTTGCCCTCCCTCTCCCAGTATTCTGCACGGGTTTGGTTCGTAAATGTTTGACCGCAGGGCGTTTGGTGCGGGCAACCCCGGCGGGTGCATCGGAAGGAAAGCCGCCAAAGGGGCACAAGCTGACCGCTCGACCTTCTACGGCAGCGGGCTGAGGGTGAGGGTGTAGGGGGCGAGCTGCGTCGTGAGGGCGGTCGCGCCGGAGATGACGACGGTTGCGCTCTTGATCTCCTTGCCGAAACCCCGCAGGAGCAGCTCTCCCCGGTTCCTTGCGTCCAGGGGCATCTCTACCACCTGCGGCCCGCCCTGGGCAGGAATCTCGATGACCCGCACGATGTACTCCTGCGGCAGGACGTTGTTCAGGCGCACAAACCCTTCAACTGTCGCCTTGCTTGGGGCCTCTGCACCGTCAGAGAACCCAACCTCGGGCACCGCTATGTCATCAAAACAGATGCCATCCAGGTTGATGGCGTCGTCGGTCACGTACTCGAAGCGGAGGAGCACCTGCCGCCCGGTGTACAGCGACAGGTCAATACGCTCCTGCACCCAGCCGTTGCTGTGGCCGGTGAAGCCGGGGCCAAAGCTGTTGCCGACCGGGTTCTCCGGCGAGGCGTAGGTGCCCTTCAGGATGTCCCAGGTGGCGCCGCCGTCCTGGGAGACCTCCGCATAGGCGTAGTCCCACCCCTCCTCGATGTCATACCAGGCTTTGAATTCCAGGGTCGCAGTCGGCACGCGGCGCAGGTCCAGTTGCCAGGTAAGGCGGGAGTTAATGGCATCGCCGCGGTTCCCCCACCAGCAAGAGGTGCCGCCCGGCGGACTGGTGGGCAGAAGGGGTACGGTCTCCGCGCCCTGGAAGCTCAGGCGGGCATCCCCCCCTGGGAGGACGACGTTGATGTACTGCGTCCCGAACTGGGAGACGGAGCCCTGGTCGCTCCCAAAGGCTGAAAGGGATCTGAACCTGGTCACTTTTGCAGGGTTCTCCTTGTAAGCGTATGGGCCATCCCCCGTCTGGCCCAGGTAGTTTGCAACAATCCAGTCCTTGAAGACATCCCGGAAGGTGACCTTGTACCCCAGGCCAGCCAGGTAGGCGTCCACCCCCTCAACGCCATCCAGGGGCTCCTCCACCAGTTGGCGGAGCTTCTCCGGGCCCCCGTAGTGCTGCGTCAGGTAGCGGAAAAAGGTGTTGGCTGCTCCGTAGTGGGGCGCGGTCTCGCGGGGCTGGTCTGGCCACTGGAGCAGGGAGATGCCCGGCTGACGAAGGAACTCATCAACGAGAAAGGAGCGGAACCCTGCCAGCTCCACCGCCAGCTCAGAAAGCCCCTCGTTGACCCAGGACTCCTCCGTGGGGTCGGCGCGCCAGTGGATGGCGTGCTGAAACTCGTGGGTCAGGACCGTGTAGTACGAAGAGGAACCGACGGGGAGGCCGTCCAGGTTGATGTAGATCATCTCCCGTTGGTTGCTGAGCCGATTGACCACGGTGGGGTATTCGTCAACACTACTGTAGTACCCCGCCGCACCGCGAATGCGCCCGTGCAGAATCGTGAGGTGGGGGTCGTTGTCTACCCCGGGCACCCATGCGGTGCCAAAGTATCGGGTATCACTGGGGTAGATGCGCTCCTCAAAGACCTTGGCCGCCTCTGCCAGGGTCTTGAGAGGAACGTCAAAGCCGTCCTCGATGTACCAGTAGGCATGGGCTGTGACAAGGCGCAGCTCCGCCGAGATGGTGTAGGGCCGGCGCTGGTCAAGGTCAACCGCCCAGAAGGTGTCCTTACGCCCTGCCGCATAGGACACTGGGTCGCGGTTCACCACGCGGGGGATGGGAGCAGTGCTTTTCAGCCGCAGGCGCTGGGTCAGGCCATACAGGTCGCGATCCGGGGGCCGAGGGATAGCCAGGGGTGCCCCGGCCCTGGGTGGCGAGGTCACAGGGGTTGGACCCGCGGTCACAGGGGGCGGGGCGAACGTCGGCGAAGGGATGGGTGGAGCCGGCGTGGCGGTAGGCGTGGGACGGCTGCACGCCCACGCGAAAAGGGCCAGGGAAATCAGCAGGAGGATGAGCCGCTTCACACACCAACTCCGGTGAATTATAGCTCCAGTATAGCTGCCGCAAGCAGAGAATAACAGGGGGATAATGCAAATTCTAGAAGAGACTGTCTGCCATCACCACGGCAAAGAGGAGAGCCAGGTATGCCAGCGAGAACTTGTAGAGCTGCAGCGTGAGAGGGCGCCCCCCACGGAGGAAGAGTCGCAATGCGTAGAAAAAGAACAGGCATCCCAGGAGCGATGCGCCTACGAGGTACACGAGTCCCAGGCTCGCGGTAGTCAAGAAGAACAGCACATTGATGACCAGGAGCAGCAGGGTATAGAGCAGGATGGCCTGCCGGGTGCTCGCCTCGCCCATCACCACGGGCAACATGGGGATGCCCGCGCGGGCATAGTCATCACGGAGGAGAAGGGCAAGGGCCCAGAAATGGGGCGGCGTCCAGAAGAAGACGATGGCGAAGAGATAGAAGGCCGGCAGGCCCAGCCCGCCCGTCACCGCTGCCCAGCCTACGAGAGGGGGCAGCGCCCCGGCGGCGCCGCCAATGACGATGTTCTGGGGTGTTCTGGGTTTCAGCCAGCGGGTGTACACCAGGATGTAGAAGAGGGTGCCGCTGACGGCGAGGAGCGCGCTGAGCACGTTGGCCCCCAGGGAGAGCACCAGGAATGCGAGGGCGTTCAAGGCTACCCCAAAGGCCAGCGCCCGCCCAGGGGCCACACGGCGGTTCGCTACGGGACGCTTCTGGGTCCGGTGCATCTGCCGGTCGAGGTCCCGTTCCAGCCAGTGGTTGAGTGCGTTGGCCCCCCCAGAGGCCAATGCGCCGCCCGCCAGCACTGCCAGCACGGTCTTCCACGGCGGGACCCCGCCTGCAGCGAGGACCATGCCGCCCAGGGCGGTCAGCAGCAGGAGCACCATGATGCGCGGCTTGGTCAGGGCCACATAGTCGGCCAGGGTCTGGCGGAGCGCCTGCCCGGGCACGCTTTCCTCTTCCCCTACCCTGGGAGCTCCGAGGGGGTGCACCCCCCTCGCAGGTTCTTGGGCATGGGTGGGTGGGGCAGAACGCCAGGCCAGCGCTGCCAGAACTACCGAGCCGCCCCAGGTAGCGGTGGCCAGGCTCAGGTGCAGAGCCCGGACGGCTGGCACAAAGTGGAACCAGGGGTTTGCTGCCCCCGCCAGGAGCTCGGCGAGCATCGCCGCGACCAGGAACAGCCCTGCCCTCCGCACGGCCGGTGGCGATGTGCGAAGCCTCCACCCTGCCACACCGACCCCCACAACCACCAGGCCCACCGTCCCCGCCAGGATGCGATGGGCCATGTGGACCCAGGGGAGTGTCCCAGAAGGAAATATTCCGGCCTGGCAGAGGGGCCAGCCAGAGCAGGCCCACGTGGCGCCGTTGCCCACCACATAGGAGCCGGAGAGTATCACAGCGTAGGTCCCCAGGGCGGCGGCCAGGGCCCAATGGGCAAAGGGATGGCCCCCGCCAGCGAGGGTGCTTCCCCTGCCCCAGGAGGTCACCAGGCCGACCAGGAGCATCCCAAAGATGGCTTCTGCCACCCCCAGATGGGCCGCTACGACAGTCGGCGGCAGCTCCTTCAGTACCGTGATGCCCCCCAGCACAACCTCAATCCCCAGAAAGGCCAGGGCAGCGAAGACAGGTACAGCAGTCCAGGGGAACCGGCGGTAGCGCCAGAAGGCCGCCCCCGCCGCCACAGTCACAAGGATGCTGACCAAGCTAGCTGAGAGGCGGTGAGAGTACTCGATCAGGGTGTGAAGCTGCAAGGGCGGGATGACGCGCCCGTGGCACAGCGGCCAGTCCGGGCACCCCAGTCCAGAGCCGGTGACCCTGACGACACCACCCAGGGTGATGAGCGCAAAGGCCGACCCTGCAGCAGCCAGAAGGAGGGCCCGAAACCAGAACCCGGATGCCCTGGGCACAGCCCGCTCTTTCATCTGGTGGGGCCTTGAGGTTGCGATCCCTTGCCTCCAAGCCTCAGCGCTGCCTCCTCTTTCTCCTCACGGCTGAACCAGGAGAAGAAGACCGCGGCCAGCGCCGACAGGAAGATGAACATGCTGGACACCTTCATGATGACCCCGCCAATCTGCTGGTCCGTCTCGGGGGAGATGCCCCACAGGCGTGGCTGCGCTGCGTACCACGGGTACAAGACATGGTTGGAGAAGGTGAGGAGGGCGAAGAGGGGGGTCTGCACCACTGCCAGGGCGAAGAGATAGAGCATCTGCAAGAGGAGCGAGGGGCGGGGGAACTCGGGCATCGGGCTCAGGACCGGCCACCAGACCAGCACGCCCGTGCCAATCAGGAGGAGGTGCTGCAGGATGTGCAGGTTGTGCCACAGGAGTGCTGCCTGGTAGAACGCGGGGACATGCCATGTGGCAAAGACAGCATTGAAGAGGACCAGGGCCACCAGGGGATGTGTCAGGAGCCGCCAGATGCGCTCGACGGAGGGAGAGCCACACAAGAGAGGTCGCAAAAGCCACCCAGGGGTCCCCAGGAGCAACAGCGGGGGCATGACCAGGGCCAGCAGCACATGCTGAAACATGTGCGCGCTGAAGAGGTACTGCTCGCTCAGGTCGTGAAGGGGTGTCTGCTCGGCCAGGAGAAAGGCCGCGACCCCCAGGGTGAAGAGGACAATCTGGCTACGCTTCGGCCTGACAAGGTGCGGCCACACAAGGTAGCGGCGCAACGGGCCAACAAGCAGGAGATAGCCGCCTTCCAGGAGGGCGATCCCAACGATAAGGCTGAGATGCCAGTGCCAGCTCAGCCATGAGAACCCTGCATGGAACAGGGGATGAAGCACCACAGCTTACCTCTCGCCCGCCGACGCCCAGACCGACATGAGTTCCCTCAACCACGCGCCCTTCCGGCCCAGCCCAGGGCCTCACCTGAGGGTCAGCAGATAGGCGACGAGGCTGTTGAACTCGGCATCTGTCATGGTTCCCCTGAGGCTGAGCATGACCGGAGGGTAACCCTCCACGACATAGGCCGTAGGGTTTTCAAGAGACTCACGAATGTACTCTTCAGCCGTCAGGGGGGGCTTGCGGGTCGCTGCTCTCGTTGCAACCCCGTTGAGCTTGGGCCCAATTACCCCCTGGGCGCCGCTGAGACCTTCTAGAGTGTGGCAGGCAGCGCACCCCACCCGCAGGAAGACCTGTGCTCCCGCCTGGGGGTCAGGAGCCGTGGTCGTCTGGGCCACCCGCACCTGAGGGACCGGGCCGGTGGGCAAGGCCGATGCCACCGCGGGGCGCCGAACCAGGACCTGGAAAAGCGCCAGAAAGGCAATCATGATAGCCGCCGCCAGCATCATCCCGCCGACAAACAGCCCCGAAAACAGCCTGCTATCGGAACGCAGGTGCATGAAAAACATGGTCATCAGGGCAAACTTGGTGCCCAGAAGCACAAGGAAGATGGGCAGGATGGCAGGGCGCAAGGCGTGTATGTAGAAGACCGCGAGCTCTGTAGCTGTGAGGGCCGCCAGCGCGGTGGCGACCTTCACGTACGTCTGGGGAGTCGGGTGGGCCCGCTCCCGGGGATGCGCTTGCTCGCTCATGCCGGTTCCTTCTCCCCTGGCTGTGGGATGGGGTGCAGTGCCACGCTCATGACAGAACACCCTGGGCGCTGTGCTAGAGGGAGGTCCCCAAGAGGTACACCACGGTGAAAATGACGATCCAGACAATGTCCACAAAGTGCCAGTACAGGGCCGCAATGTCCACGTTGAGGCTGTCCCTCCGGGTCAGGCGACCCGCCAGGGAGTACCCCAGCAGAGAGAGGAGCCAGATGACACCCACGAGTACGTGGGCGCCGTGAAACCCCGTCAGGGTGAAGAAAGTGGAGCCAAAGAGGTTGGTCCGCGGGGTCAGGCCATCCAGTGCGAACTGGCGAAACTCGAAGGCCTGGAACCCCAGAAAGGCTATCCCCAGGAGCACGGTGCAGAGGAGCCAGACTCGGGAGGCCTTGATGTCTCCCCTGCTGATGGCGGAGTAGGCAAGCACCACGGTCAGGCTGCTCAGGAGCAGAACGAAGGCGCCCGTGGCGGCTGCCGGGACGCTGAGGATCTCCTTCGGGTATGGCCCGACCACACTCCTGCCCTGGTAGACCAGGTAGGTGGCGATGAGGGAACCGAAGAACATGCACTCGGAGCCCAGGAATGCCCATATCAGCAACTTCTTGTTGCTGAGTCCCGTCGTGGTCTCCGGCTCCGCCCCGTGGCCGACGGTGGTTGCATGATACAAAGCCCTTCCCTCGCTCCGTAAACTAGTGTTTTGTAGGTTCCGAGGCTGGCTCAAAGACCCAGCCGTAGATTGCTATGAGGGTAATGGCGCCGCCGATGGCAGCCAAGGCCAGGTGGTAGATCAGCCCGTATGCGCTGATGGTGAGGCCCAGGGCCAGCAGGATGGGCCAATAGGAGAGACCAGGCATGTGAATCTCGGGGTGCCCCTGTCCCGGATTCCCCCCGCCGGGCTCGCCCGTCCCAGAACCCCCGGCCGGTACAGGTGGCAGGTGTCGCTGCTTCTGCTCCCAGTAGGCGTCCCGGCTGTGAACCGTGGGGATGGTGGCAAAGTTGTAGACCGGTGGCGGCGAGGAGATAGACCACTCTAGCGTCCTGCCGTCCCACGGGTCGCTGCCCGCTGGCTCGCTCCGGCGCAGGCTGCGGAAGAGGTTGTAGAGAAACACGAGCATCCCCAGGATAAGGATGAAGACCCCGATGGTGGAGAGCAGGTTGTAGATATCCCAGCCCATGCCCGGCGCGTAGGTATAGATGCGGCGGGGCATCCCGATCAGCCCGGCGAAGTGCATGGGGAAGAAGGTGATATTCGTTCCGACAAACATGACCCAGAAGTTCAGGTGGCCGAGACGCTCGTTCAGCAGGCGGCCGGTGAACTTGGGGAACCAGTAGTAGATGCCAGCGAAGAGGGCGAAGATGCTGCCTCCAAAGAGGACATAGTGAATGTGAGCCACGATAAAGTAGGTGTCCTGCTGCTGCGCGTCGGAGGGGGCAGAGGAGTGCATGACGCCGCTGAGCCCGCCGATGATGAACATGGAGATGAAGCCCAGGGCGAACAGCATAGGCGTCTTCAGCGCGATTGACCCCCCCCACATGGTCC
>JACQUN010000148.1 GCA_016210285.1 Chloroflexota bacterium | reverse complement strand
GAATTGTATCTGGGGGACACCCCCAGACCCCCGTCAAAGGGGCTTCGCGCCTCTGGCCACTTCTTTTTCAGCAGCCTGCTAGATTCCCAGGATCTCCTTGTAGTTGGGGTCGTAGTCCTGGATATTCCCCTTGGCCTTCATCTCCTCCAGCGGCTGAGGCGGTGTCCTGAAGGTTGGACGGCGGTACACTGTCTTCCCGTTCTCCTTCTCTGTCTCCCACGCCGCCCGGCCTATGACATGCTCCGCCTCCATCTCGCGTACCTGCTCGGCGTCCATGCCCAACAGGTTGACCAGGACGTACTCGTTGTGGTAGCCCAGGGGAGGCGTGGCAAATCGGATGCGCGGCGGGGTGGCGGAGAACTTATAGGGACGGGTGGCGTAGGGGCGGGTGCCGACCCCGCTCTCAGGCACATGGGTCAGCTTCTCGAAGAAGCGGCGCGCCTTCAGGTGGGGGTCAAGGAGGAGCCCCTTGGTGCTGAGGAGCGCCCCAGCGGCGACACCGGCTCGCTGGAGGGTGTGCATCACCTCGTACTTGTCCCGCCCCCTGGTCCACGCGGAGAGGAGGCGGTCGAGCTCGTCGTGGTTCCGGTGGCGGTCCAGGACGGTGGCGAACCTCGGATCCTCGATGAGCTCGGGGCGCTCCATAGCCCGGCACAGGTGCTCCCAATCGGCATCGTTGGTGACCGAGATGACCACCCACTCGTCGTCCCCTTTGCAGGGGTAGCACCCCTGGGGCACGAAGTAGGGGTCCCGGTTCCCCATGCGGTGGCGGTTGCGCTGGTTCATCACCGCGTCCATGAAGGCCTCGGCGATGGTGGGCACTCCCGCCTGGAGCATCGAGTGGTCAATCCACTGGCCCTTGCCGGTGCGCTGCCGATGGAGCAGCGCCATGACCACGGCTGCGGCCATGTTCCAGCTTGCCACCAGGTCCATGGGAGACTGGGCCGCCTTGGTGGGGCCACCGTCGGGGTAGCCGGTCATGGAGGCCGTGGTCGCTGCCTCCACGACCTGGGCCATGCCCACATAGTTGCGCCAGGGCCCAGTGTGTCCATACCCGGTGTTGGAGAGCATGATGAGGTCCTGCTTGATCTCCCGTAGCACCGGGTAGTCCAGGCCGAAGTTCTTCATCACGCGCGCCGTAAAGTTCTCGGCCACCACGTCGGAGATGGCCACCAGGCGCTTGAAGATGGCCTTGCCCTGCTCGGCGTTCAGGTCCAGGGTCAGGCTCATCTTGTTGCGGTTCCACTGGTTGAAGCTTCCCGCACGGTTCCAGAAGCTCTCGCCGGCCTCGTTCTCGGGGAAGGGGGCGCTGAGGCGGAAGAAGTTCACCCGCCCGCAGTGCTCCACCTGGATCACCTCGGCGCCCAGGTCTCCCAGGGCATGCATACCATGGGGCAGGGCCAAGGCGTCGGAGGCCTCGATGATGCGGATACCTTCCAGTGGTAGCTTGGGCATAGTTTCTTACCTCACGGTGGCAGGCTAGATGACCCCCATCTGCCGGAGTTGGCTCAGCTCCTGGCGGGAGTAGCCCAGCCGCCCGCAAAATACCTCTTCGTTGTGCTGTCCCAGGAGCGGGGCAGCAGAGCGAAGCTGGACAGGGGTTTCCGTCAGACCCATCACCTCGCCGGGGTAGGGAAGAGTCCCCGCCTTGGGGTGCGTGAGCGGTCGGAAGTACTCCCTGGCCTGGAGCTGCTCGCACTCCACCAGCTCCGTGGGGAGGATCTCCATGCTGGCCATGAAGCGCCACTCGTGGGCGCGGTTGAAGAACTCCCTCTTGTTCCAGTCCAGGTACTTCTTCAACACCAGTTGCTCAATCTCATGGCTGTACTTGACCCGACCCTCGGCTGTCGCGTACTTCGGGTCTTCCAGGGCTGGCTCCTCCAGGAATGCCGCCACATCGGCCATATCCGTGCTGCGGATGACAGACATCCCGATGTGCCCGTCTTTGCAGGGCCAGAGGTCCATCCCGAAGACTGGCCTGTTCTTCGGCGCGCGCCGCCAGATGGCCCCCAGGTAGGTGTACTGGTTGATGGCGTAGGGGATGGAGGCCGCGACGCTCTCCATGATGCTCACGTCAATGTGTTGGCCGATGGCATCGCTCCGCTGGACGTAGATGGCTGCCAGGGAAGCGATAAGGGCGTTGAGCCCTGCGAAGAACTGGGAGAGGGAGATGCCGTGTTTGATGGGCTCTCGTTCATAGTCCCCGCTCAGGGACATGTTCCCCCCCAGGGCCGCCTCCACAATCTCCGTGGCCTTGTAGTTCCGGTAGGGGCCGCTCTGCCCGAAGTTGCTGATGGAGGTCATGACCAGGCGCGGGTTGACCTGACGGAGGGTCTTGTAGTCCAGCCTCAGGGAGGGCAGCACCCTGGGCTCATAGCTTTCCACGAGGATGTCCGCATCTCGCACCAGGTCTTTCAGGAGGGCCTTCCCCTTCTCCGTCTTCAGGTTCAGGGTGATGCCCTTCTTGTCGGTGTTGAGGAAAAGGAAGATGCCGCTCCTCTCCGGGTCGGGGATGTCGCCAGGGAAGGGGCCGAAGCGCCGGGATACTTCGCCCCAGGGGGGCTCGACCTTGATGACCTCGGCCCCGTAGTCGGCCATGAGCTTGGTGCAGTAGGGCCCCGCGATGAAGTGGGTCAGGTCAACAACCCTGACCCCCTCTAATGCCATATCCGCCATCCGCTGCCTGCCTCCTTGGAACTCCTTCCAGAATCATCATCGCAACCCTCGCCTGAAGGCGGGGGCATCTTACCGCAGCCTGCTGGCGGCGGCGTCCTCTCCCCTTGTCATTCTGGGCCTCTCTGCTCTGAGCGGACCTCAGGGCAGGCTTCGCCAAGAATCTCTTGAGAGCCAGACCCTTCGCTCGCTCAGGGTGACAAGATTGCGCTCAGGGCGACAAGATAACGCGATGACAACTCCTTGCCCCGAACGCTGGGCCTAGCTCCTCGTCCCCAGGATCTGGATCTGCCGGGTGGCAAAAGACCACTTGCCGTCCGTCTGGCCTGCGTCCACGTACCGCTGGATAGGCGGGGGAACATGCCCCAGCATGTGGTAGATGCGGGCGCGGTTCTCGGCGGTGGTGTCCGAGCGGGCCATCCATCCCTCCAGGTCCCCCATGCGCCGCTGGAGCACATTCACGAGGGTGATGGTCAGCCCGGCCTCCTGGAAGGCGGTGACCCACTCCTCTCTGGTATGGTTGGTGACGTGGCTGTTGTCCCGCAGCCGCTCGATGGTGTCAATGTACTCCTGTGCCTCTGGGTTGTCCGGGCCGCAACTGTCCACCACCAGGACCTTGCCTCCGTGCTTGCACACGCGGGCCATCTCCCGGACGCCCTGCTGGAAGTCGGGGAAATGGTGGGCTGCCACGCGGCAGGTTACCAGATGAAAGGATGCTTCCTGAAAAGGCATGGCACCCGCGTCTGCTGCCGCCCGGGCGACATTCTCCACACCGTGCTCTGCCATCAGGACGGGGACCTCCCGGAGCATCCCCAGGGTCAGGTCCGTGGCCACCACCAGGCGCACGTGGGGGGCGACGGCACAGGCGGTGTGGCCCGGACCTGTTCCCACATCCAGGGCCACCTCGTCACCTGCGGGGGCAAGCAACTCCACCAGGCGGCGGAGCGCCTCCGGGTTGGCGTGGCCAGCGCTCTGCCGGTAGCGCGCCGCCCGGACGCTGAAGTAGTCCATGGCGGCGCCCTGGGGGGGCGCCGGGCTCTCCGCACTGTGGGACGTCTCCATTCTACGGCGCTCCCCTACCACGCCTTGCGCAGGACCCAGATACCGGTGGCCACCGCCCAGAGCGTGCTCAGCGTGGCCAGGATGGGAAACAGGACGTTGCTCACGACCTGGCTCGGCCCCGCCAACACCTGCGGCAGCCCCACCACCACCACGGTCACCACCCCCAGGATGACCAGGACCCAGCCCAGCCACTTGGGGAAAACGGCCCCCAGCACTATCCCGATGCCAATGAATGCGGTAGCCAGCCAGTACACTATGACCGTCATGGAGAACAGCAGGAACTGGAGCCGAGTAAGGGCGGAGGCTACGACAAGCCAGGTGGCCTTGGCCGGCTCGGCGCTGCTGGCCCACTGCTCCACCACGAGCCCAAACCCCATGTTCATGCCGAACACGACTGTCCACAAGGTTGTCCCGACGATGACGCCGTAGAAGCCCAGGCGTGCCCAGACCGCTGCGGACCCGCTGGACAGCGAGCGGTATACTCCCACCCAGCCGATCATCAGGCCCCAGAGACCGACAGCCAGGAGCAGGTTGTCCACCCGGTAGAAGGTGGAGCCCTTATCGGCTATGGCCTGGAGGGTTAGCTGCACGTTGTCAAAGGTGGGATCGCTGGCACGTGGGTACAGGAAGTTGAAGACCAGTGTCAGGATGCCACCGACGACGAACATGATGCCTGCGAGTCTTTGAAGGACATCCCCCTTGGCTATCGCCCCCTGCTGCATGGCTGCCTCCTCATGTGTCGCAGGCTACGACGCCGCGCGACACTCAGCCCCCCTAGAATGTTCCGGCATCTATCTGAACGTCCACCACGGCGGGCTTTCCCAGGCCCAGCGCCCGCTCCAGGGTGGGCCTGATCTCCTCCGGCCGCTGGACGCGGAAGCCATGCACGCCGTAGCCCTCGGCGAGTTTTGCGTAGTCCAGGGCTGGCGTGCGGAAGTCCATGCCGATGAACTGGCTCTTCCGCCCAGTTGCCCCTATGTTGCCGTAGTAGGTCAGCATGTTCTGCTTCAGCACACGGTAGCTCCCGTTGTTGCAGATGACGTAGGTGACTGGCAGATTGTAGCGGGCCGCCGTCCACAGCGCCTGGATGCTGTACATAGCAGCGCCATCGCCCACCACCGCCACGACAGGCCTGTCGGGTTTGGCCAGCTTGATCCCCAGGGCCCCCGGCATGACCCAGCCCAGGGCACCGCCGCGGATGCTGAAAAAGGTGCCCGGCTCGTTGAACTCCAGGGCGTTCATCATCTGCGGGCGGGAGGAGACCGACTCGTCGGCGATGACGGCGTTGGGGGGGAGCGCCGCCTTGAGCTCCAGCATCAGCCGCTCGACGCTGGTGGGACGCTGCTCCCACACCTGCTGCGCCTGCTTGCGGAAGGCATCCCGCTGGGCCTGCTTCTCCCCGCCGATGGCCCTGGCGCGGGTCTTGGCGGCCTCCTGGGTGGTCCCGGTCATCTCCTCCTCCAGGAGCTCCGCCAGCTCCCCCATGCCGGCCTTGGGGTCTGCCCACATGCCGACGGCGACCGGGAAGGTCTTCTCGATTTCCCACTGGGCCGAGTCCAGGTGCACCACCTTGGCGCGGCTATCCAGCAACGGCTCCGTGTAGAGGAACTGAGAGAAGAGGTTGGTGCCGACGGCCAGGATGACATCTGCCTTGCCCAGGAGGGGTCGAATTGCTGCGGCGCTGTTCAGGTTCAGCATCCCCAGGTACTGCGGGTGGCCGGTGGGGAAGTTCACCTCGGAGAAGGCCGCCGCGTACACCCGGGCCCCCAGAAGCTCTGCCAGGCGGACGGCCTCGGCCACGCCCCCAGACTGGGCGACGCGATCACCCACCAGCATCACCGGGTTCTCTGCGGCGGCCAGGAGCCGGGTGGCCCGCCCCAGGGCGCCTTCGTCCGGGCGGACACGAAAGTATCCCTCTGAGGAGGGGGTGATCTCCACGGCTGCCTCTTCGTCCAGCACGTTCCACGGCAGGGAGAGGAAGACAGGGCCTGTGGGGGGTGTCTTCGCCACCTTGAAAGCCCTGCGGACGGCGGCGGGGATGTCGTGGGTGTGCAGGATCTCAGCGCTCCACTTGGAGTACTGGCGGCACATCTCCACCAGGTTGCCTGAGAGCGTGGGCTCGCCCAGGAGGGAGCGAGTGTCCGACTGGCCTGCGGTGAGCACCAGCGGGGTGCCCCCGCGGTAGGCGTCGTAGAGCATGGAGATTCCGTTGGACAGACCCCCTGCCACGTGGAGATTGGCGAAGGCGGGGCGCCCGGTGGCCCGGGCATAGCCGTCGGCCATGCCCACCGCCGTGGCCTCCTGGAGGGCCAGGATGTACTGGAGCTGGGGGTGCTCCTGGAGGGCGTCCATGAACGGGAGCTCCGTGGTGCCGGGGTTCCCGAAGATGTAGCGGACCCCCTCCACCTTCAGCATCTCCATGAAGGCGTGTTTTCCCACGATTCTCGCCATGCTCCGTCGCCTCCTCTTTGGCACCGCCCTGGAGCCCTCGACAGGACTCCTCTGCCTCGCCTGCCCCCAGCGGGGAAGCCCGCCCTGGGGGACAGGTTACCTTCAGAGGTCCAGGGCTCTCAAGGGCCAGTCGCCGGTTGCCAGGGACAAGGCCGGGGTTTCCCTACGCCTTGCGGGCGCTGGCCTTCATGCCGCGCTCTGCCATCATCTTCTTGATGAAGGGGATGAGGCCGCCAGCCATAAGGATCTGGTAGGGAGGGCTGTCCTTGGGCCAGGCATCGCCCTGGATCGTCGTGCCCTTGGTCAGGTTCTTCACCACCCCGGTTTCGATGTTGACCTCAGCGGTATCCCCGTCGTCGAAGGCGGCGGACACGCCTTTGCACCAGAGGGTGGGCAGCGCGTAGTTGATGGCGTTGCGGAGGAAGATGCGGGAGGTGGAGTCGGCCAGGACCGCCGAGACACCGTTGAGCTGGATCATGCGCGCGCCGGGCCGGCTGGAGCCACACCCGAAGTTCTTCCCTGCCACGACGATGTCCCCCGGCTTGACCTCCTTGGCGAACTCCGGCCTGTTGGCGTAGAAGCAGTACTTGGCCGCCTCCTCCTCCGAGAGCTGCCGGGCCAGCACGAGGGATCCGGGCATCATCAAGTCGGTGCTGACCATGTCGCCGAATTTCCAGACCCGGCCCTTGAAGACGGTCTGCATGGCAAACACTCCTTTTCTGGTCTCAGCCCTGTTCCGGCCCAGGAAACGCCGGCCTTGACAGCCCCTGGGCGGAGGGGACCAGGTCGCCCCCCTGCCCGGGGGCGCTTGGGTCTAAAGGAACTGCCGCGGGTCCGCGATGTACCCCAGGACCGCCGAGGCGGCCACGGTGGCAGGGTTGGCCAGGTAGGCGAAGGAGTCGGGGCTCCCCTGGCGCCCCTGGAAGTTCCGGTTGCTGGTGGCGATGCTGACCTCGCCATCGCCCAGCACGCCCATATGCCCGCCGTAGCAGGGGCCACAGGTGGAGTGGGCCACCAGCGCGCCAGCCTCGATGAAGGTGTCCCAGAGCCCTGCCTTGAGCACCTCGTTCCACACGTTCTGGGATGCAGGGCTGCAGATGAAGCGCACGTCCGGAGCGACCTGCCGGCCCTTGAGGATGCGGGCCGCCATCTGGAAGTCCTCCAGGCGGGCATTGGTGCAGGAGCCAAGGAAGGCCTGGTTGATCTTGATCTTCTGCGGCTCCAGCTCCGTCACCGGCTTGACGTTGCCCGGGTCGTGGGGGCAGGCCACCTGCGGGGGCATGTTGGTGACATCCACGGTGTACTCTTCGGCATAGCGGGCATCAGGGTCCGGTGCCGCAGGGGTGTAGGGCCGCTTGACCCGGCCTTCAAGCCACTCCACGGTCTTCTCATCGCAGGGGAAGATGGCGAACTTCGCCCCCAGCTCCACGCCCATGTTGGAGATGGTCATGCGGCTCGCAACCGTCAGCTCGTGGGCCACTGGGCCCGCATACTCCAGGGACTTGTAGAGCCCCACGTCGGTCCCGTACTTGCCAGCGATGTACAGGACGATGTCTTTGCCCACAAAGAACTTCTCCGGCCCACCGTACTTGCCAACCAGGTTGATGCGCACGCTGTCCGGCACCCGGAACCAGTACTCCCCGAAGATGAGCACCAGCATGCTATCCAGCGCGGCGTTGGTGACGCAGGCGTTGAAGGCCCCGCCCGTCGTGGAGTGAGAGTCGGGCATGGGGATCAGCTCCCCGGGGGCGATCATCCCGTTCTCCGGAAAGACCTGGTGCAGGATGCCGTGGCGCCCGTACTCGAAGAAGTTCTTGACCTCGTATTTCTTCACCAGCTTGCGAAGCTCTACCATGTTGTTGGCCGCGCTGACGGATGGCGGAGGCGCCAGGTGGTCCTCGACGATGTAGACCCGTTCCGGGTTCCAGACCTTGTCAATCCCCAGCTTCTCCAGCTCTCGCAGCATGCCGCCCTGGGTGGCGTCGGCTTTGCACCACACGTATTCGCCGGGCTTGACCTCCTTGCGCCCGGCGTGGCGCGCGATGATCTTTTCACACATGGTCATACCCATGAGTTCCACCCCCCTTTCCTGCTTTGCCCTCTCGACTCAACCGGGGTCCCTCTGCGCCTGGGAGTCAGGCCGCAGGCTGCTACCCTACGCGAACCACCTTCAATTCCGCTCCCCGTCTTCCCAATGGGGGCCCAGCACGGTGATGAAAAACCCTCTTCGACCATCCCCCTGCCCCCTTCCTGGCCAGGAAGGGGGTGAAAATTGTATCTGGGGG
>JACQUN010000133.1 GCA_016210285.1 Chloroflexota bacterium | reverse complement strand
GGTCAGGGGCCGGAAGGTCGCGGTTCACCCCGATCACGTGGGCAATCGGCACGGTGTAGCGGAGGGTCAGGCGCCGCAGCTCCTCAGGCGTGAGCGCAGAGGGGTCGCACTGGACGCCACCCATGGCTCCCCCGAAAGGGATCTCCGCCAGCGCAGATTTCCAGGTCATCAAGGATGCCAGCGCCCGCACCTCGTCCAGGTCAGCCTTGGGGTGGAAACGGATTCCTCCCTTGTAGGGCCCCCTTGCCCCGTTGTGCTGCACTCGATACCCGGTAAAGACCTTCAAACTCCCGTTCTCAAGGCGCACAGGCACCTGAACCTGAAGCTCCCGCCAGGGCTGGCGCATCAACTCGTGGAGGTCATCGCTCAGCTTGATCTGCTGAGCCGCTCGGTCAAAGAACCAGGTGACGGCCTGAAAGGGGGTCATCTCGTCCTTCGGTGGCTGCATCATCTATCCTCCTGTGGGAATCCCCGCCTCGGGGGCTTTGCCCCAAATGTCATTCTGAGCCCGCCGTAGGCGGGCGTAGAATCTGGGGTGGGGTGGACTCAGCAAGTACTCCACCTCCCCAGACCCTTCGCTTCACTCAGGGTGACAGAGGAGGCGGGTACTTTTTCGGCAAAGCCCTGCCTCGGGGGAGGAGGAGATCTCCCACAGTCAACCCAGGTATATGCCGCGGTAGGCGGCGGAGCGTCCTGCGAGCTCATAGATCTGGCGCACCGCCAGGTCCTCGTCCTCTCAGTGGAGCATGGCGCGGTGCACCGTCTCCAGGTCGGCGGGGTGAAGGTGCTCGGGGAAATCTGGCCTTCCCGTGAGCGTCGAGAGGGCGCGTCTCAGGATGCTCAAAAGTGGAGGTGTCAAAGGGTCACTCGCTCCCCTGTGCTGGCAGGCAGCCGGGCTCGGTTTGCCTGGGCTGCGGCCCTCTCCTCCTCGCAAATCACGTAGGGGCGGCGCCACCAGCGGTGGACCTCCAGCCAGTGTCCCGCCACCCGCACCGCCAGGATGGGGTCGGCCTCCTGTTCCACCAGCACCGCCACCTCCTCCACCTCCGGCAGCGGCTTCAGCAGTGTGACCAGGCGCTCCGCCTGCACCGGCATGATGAGGCGCTCTGGGGGGTATTTGTCAAAGGTGCCCCGTCTCGGTAGCTGGAGCGCGAGGAGCCTCCTGCCCGCCAGGCTGATCTCCCGCTCCCTGGTCCAGGATACCCGGAGGCTCTGGGTATCCGCACGCTGGCCTCGGGCGGGCCGCAGGGCCTTCAGGGTGATGGGCCTGGGGTTCAGCCCCAGCTCACTCGCCCTGCGAAGAAATCGGGACACCTCCACTGGCAGCGGGGGTGCCTCCCGCGCCGCCGACCTCCCTGGGGCAACGGTTCCTTGTTGTCGAAGGGTTGCTGCCCACGCCATCGCCGCCTCCTTCCCGCCCTGCCTGGGGTCTCCTCCAGGGCCTACGACGCACAGCTCGTAGGGCCATTCTACGCCTAACCGCGGCGCAAGACTAGTACTGCTGAAAGAGTTGCCCCCACTCGGTCTTCAGTGCCTTCTTGATTCGCCGCCCGCCGATGAGGTTGAGCCAGTATCCGTTGTGATAGAGGTTGGAGGCAAAATACGCCCAGGGGACCAGGGGGGAGCGGAGCAAGAGGTGCTCCAGGGGTTTCAGGGGGCCCCAGTAGATGAGCTTCTGGCCCCGGCTGGCGAAGGTGTTCTGGGAGGCCCGGAAGTGGAAGTTGACGCGTGTGATGTCATCTCCGACAACCTCGATGTGAGCCGGGTCGCCGCAGCCCAGGCCGCGCTCGTGGGCCAGGCGGATGAACTTGATGGAGAGCGGGTTGAAGCCCATCATGCGGGCGGCGATGGCGTCCACCGCCACCTGGTCGGCGGAGGCGAGGATAACGTTCTCCGCGTGCCAGCGCATGGCCCTGGGGCCAGGACCATCCCCGGCGAAGGTGCCGTCGGTCACGGCGAAGAGGCCGGGGTGGATCTCCTGCTGGATGGTCAGGAGGTCCACCAGGGTCTCGTGGATGACCGAGTGGGTCCAGTGGCGCTTGCGGTTCAGCAGCCCCCCGAAGGCGTTCTTCATGGCCCCGGTGATGGTGGTGAAGACATGGGTCTTCATGGTGGGCAGGTGGATGATGCTCTTGCCCAGGAAGGTCTCGGGGATGACGATCCCTTCGGGGAAGATCTTGTCCAGCACCAGCATCTGGCCCTTGGGCTGGTAGGGCACCCACCGGTTGGGCGGCGTGTCCAGGTGCACGCTCTGGAGGCCGTATTTGTCCAGCACCGGCTTGTGCTTGTTGTTGGCCTCGCCCTCGAATGAGTCCACCACCACTGTGCCGTTCTGGGCGGGGATCAGGTCGGTGTAGCCGTCCTCGCGGAGGGTCTTGATGACCCCTTCGAGCTGCCAGGGTGTGGTGGAGCAGGCAGGGTACCAGTGCTGCCAGGAGATGTTGATCTTCAGCAAGACAGGCACGCCGCGGGGCAGCACCTCCTGGTAGCCGGCCAGGCGCATGGCTTTCCCGACGTCCTGAAGCACTGTCGGTGGGTGGGTGAAGACCACGGCGACCCTGGCCTTCGCGGGCCTGGTCGGCGCGCCGGGCTGGCGCTGTGGTAACGTCTGGGCCATGGGTGTCCCTCCCTGATGGTCGCGGCCTGGCAGGTCAGGGCTGTCGGCCTTCTCCTAATGATACCTTCCAGATGCTGCTGGTGGGAAGCGGGCTGTCCGCTCCCTCCGGCCGGGGCTGGCGGCGGGGGGTGCTTCACGCCTGGGGGAGTCCAGTTCCCACCTTCCATGCCTCAAAGACGCAATGCAACGGTATCTGGGCAATCCACGGCCCTTCGTTGTCCTGTGCCACGAACTCCCCGGTTGGCTCAGGCTCTTCCAGGGCGGTGATGGCCAGGCCCG
>JACQUN010000131.1 GCA_016210285.1 Chloroflexota bacterium | reverse complement strand
GGGTACTGGAGGAAGAGCTGCCCCCCTTCCAGGTGGGCCGTGGGCTCCCCATCCGATATCATGATAATCTGCTTGGTGCCGCCAGAGATGCGCGCCAGGAGCCTCTGGGAAAGCATCAGCCCGTGCTGGATGTTGGTGTAGGGGTCGAACTCGTCCCAGGTGAGGTAGGGAAGCCTCTCTGCCTTCACCTCCCTCGCGTAGGTTGAGAAGCCAACAATATGGAGGTTGTCCCTGGGGAAGCGGGTTCGGATGAGGTTATCCAGCGCCAGGGCCACCTTCTTGGCGGCCAGGAAGTTGCCCCGCATGGCCATGGAGAGGCTGAGGTCAATCATCAGGACGGTGGAGGACTGCGTCAACTGCTCTGTCCTGTGAACCTCAAAGTCCCTGGGGTCCAGGTGGACCGGGATGCCTGGGGCTTCGCGGAAGAGGGCGTTGACGATGGTGCGTTGGAGCTCCAGGTCCAGGGGGTCTCCGAACTCGTACAGCTTGGTGTCCTCGGTTCGCTCGCCCCCTGCGCCGTGCTGGCGCGCCTGGTGGGCGCCGGTGCGGTCCCGCTTGATGTAAGCGAAGATCTCTTGCAGGGCCTTCTGGCCAATCTTGCGCATGCCCCGGGGGGTGAGCTCAAAGCGGTTCCCGATGCGGCGGATGTACCCCGCCTCCTCCAGCAGATCGGTCAAGCGTTTGAGCTGCTCCATCTCCTGGGACGCCTCGGTGCCCAGGACCTCCTGGAGGAGCTGCGGGTCCACCTCTTCCAGGCTGGCGCCGTGCTGGGTGCGCTTGAGCTGGCGCTCCAGATCGTCCATCTTCTGGAGCGCATCCATCAGCTCCATCGCCTGCCCCAGGGTGATGGGCTCGTCCCCCTGGAAGGGGTAGTCCCGCCGAAGGGCTCCCATGGGGTGGAGATACTCCAGGTTGGCCGCCAGGCGGGCGAGATCCGCCAGCAACTCCTCGTCCTTGATGGCTGAGTCGAGCGTGCTCTGGAGCTCGCGCCGCTGCTCGGGGGTCAGGCTGCTGAGGAGGGATTCAAGCTGGGCCATCTGGTGCTGCATCGCCTCCACCAGTTGCTCGAGGGAGGTAGGCGGGTTGCTGCCCAGGAGGTGCCTGTACCGCTCCATGAAGCCCTGGAAGTCAGGCTGTCCGCCGCGGGTGCGCTCCTCCAGCATCCGGTTCAGGTCCTTGAGCATCTGCTTGAGGGCCTGCACATCCTGCTGGGAGAGGTGTTGAAGCTGCTGGGCTAGTTCCCGGAGGTTGGCCTTGAGCACCTGGTCCTGGAGGGTCTGGAGAAGCTCGTCAAACCTGGCTTTGGCCTGGGGATCGAGGAACTCGTACTCCCGCAGCTTCCGGATGGCCGAGGGTGTCTCCTTGGGGAGCTGCTCCAGGAACTCCTGGCTCTTCCTGGCAAGGCGCTCCATGCGCCGCAGCAGTTCCTCCTCGACCCCGCCCCCCATGCCCTGCTGCTGGAGTTCCTTCGCTTTCTCGGCCAGCCCCTGAAGACGCCGTTCAACGCCCCCCCGCTCCAGGCGCAGGACCTCCTCCAGTTGCTCACGGAGCTGGTCGAGGAGTGAGCCGAGGTTGTACCTGTCCAGGGCATCCTGGCGCCGCTGGCGGAGCCGCTGGATGATGTCCTGGACCCCCGAAAGGCGCTGCCCGTTGTGGCCACGGACCCCACGCTGGGCGATGGAGCGAAGGGCAGAGGAGATGTCCCCCTGCCCCATGAGTTGCTCGGAGAGCTGCTCCATGAGATCGTCCTCCCGGATGGGGAAGACCTCCTGAGAGCCATCCCACCGGGAGTAGCGGTAGAGGAGCATGGTCAACTCCGGTAGCGGAACTTCCCTTCGACCTTGTCCCGGTTGAGGCGGCGGTTGAGGTGCAGCCCCTCCAGGACAAAATCCACCGCTGAGGCGAAGAGGGCTTCGCTCTCCTCCACCTTCAGCTTCGACACGGCGGGGGCAAAGCCCTCCACCCCGCTGAGCCGCTCCCTGTACACGAAGGAGGGGACTTCACTCCCCACCTCAATCACCAGCCCCCCCTCGAAGCCCTGGATGAGGGGGTCGAAGTCCCGGACGTTGAAGTAGCGTCCGAAGACGTTGAGGACGGCCTTCTTCAGCAGCTCCTCGATGATGCGGCTCTCCCTGCCCTCCTCCACGGTCTCCAGCTCCAGCTTCCCGGCGGTGGAGGCATGGGTGTAGGGGAGGTCGCTGACCCGGGGCGCAGCCTTGGCCTCCTTGTACCGGATGGCTCGGCGCACGGCGCAGGCTACCAGGGTCTCATAGTTGGCGATGGAGACCCGGACGCTGACGCCGGAGCGCTGGTTGAT
>JACQUN010000127.1 GCA_016210285.1 Chloroflexota bacterium | reverse complement strand
GATCGCGCCAGAGTGCAGGCCTTCGCCGACGCGAACCCTGTCACCAGGACGGGTGCTCGTCACCCAGAGGCGGTTGTCCCACGCAGAGGGCATCCAAGGGCAACCGTGCACACAGAAGGCCCTTGACATGCTATTCGAAGGCCGCTACAATGAAGCGTCTTGTAGGCTTCCTCGTGCAGCTTCTTCGGAACTCGTTGTAATCCTTGCTGTTGATGAAGGAAAAGGGGAACGGTGTCACTACATTGGGGAGCGGCAAGACACCTTCGATGCGGCGCGCGGTAGCAGTAGGTCGAACCTGATTCCAGAGGCAGGGGGCTGAGGTGCGGCAGTACGTGATCAAGCGGCTGCTTCTGGCAATCCCGACCGTGCTGGGCGTTTCCCTGGTGATCTTCCTCATGGTGCGCCTGGTGCCAGGGGACGTGGTTACCCTCATGATGGCCGAGTCGGGCTACGCAAGCCAGGCCGACCTGCAAAAAGTGAGGGCGCAACTGGGGTTGGACAAGCCCGTGTACACCCAGTACTTCCTCTGGCTTGGGCGGGCGGTGAAAGGCGACCTGGGTTACTCCTTCTACACCAGGGACTCCGTTGGGATGCAGCTAATCAAGCGGGTGCCTGTCACCATCGAGCTGGCCCTCCTGACGCTCATCTTCTCGGCGACCATTGCCATTGTGGTGGGGGTAACGGCTGCCATCCGCCAGGATACCGTCCTGGACTATCTGGTTCGTTCCTCCAGCATCCTTGGCCTTTCCATGCCCACCTTCTGGACCGGGCTTCTGGTGCTGCTCGGGCTGTCCCTGCTCCTGCACTGGTCTCCTCCCATCCTCTACCGGAACATCTGGGAGCAGCCCTCTTCGAACCTGCAGAAACTCATCTTCCCGGCCCTGGCGCTGGCCTGGTTTCAGTCGGCCTCCACCATGCGGCTGACGCGCTCCTCGGTGCTGGAGGTGATGCGCCAGGACTACGTGCGCACGGCCTGGGCCAAAGGGTTGTCGGAGCGCCTGGTGATCTTTCGACACGTGCTGAAGAACGCCCTGATCCCGGTGGTCACCCTCATGGGGGTTGAGTTTGGCACGCTGCTGGGTGGCACCGTCATCATCGAGGTGGTCTTCGCCCTTCCCGGGGTGGGACGGCTAACGGTTGGCTCCATCCTGGCCCGGGACTATCCGCAGATTCAGGCCAATGTGTTGTTCATCGCCATCATCTTCATCCTCGTGAATCTGGCGGTTGACCTGACCTACGGATACCTGGACCCTCGAATTCGCTATCAGTAGGGGGTGGCGTGGTGCAGCCGCAACGGATTGAAGCTGCCGTCCCTGCCATAGACCTGCGTCGGGGCAAGCCGCGGCTCGTCAGGGCGCTCAACGGTTTCTTTCGGTTTCTCCGGGCCAAGCCCCTCTCTGCTCTCGGGGTGTTCATCCTCACCGCCCTGGTTGTCTCTGCCATCCTTGCTCCCCTGGTGGCCCCCTACGACCCCTACGCGATCCGGCCCAGGCTGTCAAGGGCTGCGCCCTCCGCCCAGTTTCTCTTGGGCACAGACCTGCAAGGGCGGGACCTGCTGAGCCGCATTATCTTCGGCGGGCGGATCTCTCTGGGGGTCGGCCTCACGGCCATTGGGCTGGCCACCCTGATCGGCGCAACCCTGGGCGTCGTGAGTGCCTGGTATGGAGGGAGGGTAGACCTGTTCCTGCAGCGGTTCGTGGACATCCTCCAGGCCTTTCCCAGCATCGTGCTGGCCATGGCTATCATCGCCGTGCTGGGCGCGGACATCCGGAACGTCGCTATTGCAATCGGCATCACCAGGATGCCCAGCGTCATCCGGGTGATTCGAGGAGTTGCCCTTTCCATCAAGGAGAACCAGTATATCGAGGCATCCCGCGCCATTGGTGCAGGGAACTTGCGCATCATGTCCCGCCACATCCTGCCCAATGTCATGGCGCCCATCACCATCCTGGTGACCATCCTCATAGGCTCGGCCATCATCTCCGAGGCATCCCTGAGCTTCCTGGGCCTCGGGGCGCAGCCCCCCACCCCATCCTGGGGCCAGATGCTGAGTGGCGCTTCTCAGCAGTACCTGGAGCAGTCCCCGCACCTGGCCATCTTCCCTGGCCTGGCGATTACTTTGACCGTGTTCGCTTTCAATGTCCTTGGAGACGGCCTGCGGGACGTGCTGGACCCGCGGCTGAGGGGCAGCCGCTAAGGCTCCATCCCCTGGTTGGACCTCCCTGGTGAAAGGGCGTAGCGCATGCTGGGGCGGGAAGTGCAGAAACCCTGGGCTGCGGTGGCGCCCACCTAAAGGCTGGTGAACCGCCCTGGACGTGACGTGGTTCGCAGGAGAGGGAAACGCTGGTCTTACCCGCTTGTCTTGCTCTGGCGTTGCTGTCCTGCCAGAGGCTGCAGACGAGAGGGCATGCGTCGTGCGTTGGCCGCCAAGGGCTGACCGAGGCGGATGGATTGCTGCGGAGGAACCGACAGGTCCAGTCTGGCGCAGTTCTGGGTGGAACAAAAGGGAGGTTCAGGCATGACGCTTCGATTGTGGGTACTGACCCCGGCCCTCGTTGCCCTTGTCCTGCTGGTGGCGATAGCCTGCCGCGCCCAGGAGGCGGCTCCCGCCAAGGCGCCCGCGGCGACCACAGGGGCCCCGGCAGCACCTGCTGCCCCGGCGGCCCAGGCGCCTACGCCAGCCCCTGCGGCGCCCGCTCCTGCCGTGGTGGCCACACCAACCCCCATCGCCACTCCCGCAGGCGTTGTCGTCCGAAGGGAGCCAGCGGCCTCTCCCCAGGAGCAAATAGTCCGCGGCGGGACCGTTTACTTCCCCTGGTCCTATGAGCCGCCCCACTTCGACGTGGACCAGTTGCTCTGGGCAGCCGCCAGGGCCACCTGGTCCCTGGTCTCGGACCCCCTGGTAGCCTGGGATCTCCGGCCCTCCGTTGCAAACGCCAACGAGGTGGTCATTGACGAGAAGCTGGGCCTGGCGGAGCGGTGGGAGATGTCCAAGGACGGCCTGACCTATACCTTCTACATCCGCAAGGGGGTCAAGTGGCACAACCTGGGTGAGATGAAGGGGAGGGAGTTCACCGCCGACGACGTGGTGTGGAACATCCAGCGCAAGATGCCCCGCAGCGGCTGGCAGCGGCCACCCCACTACGCTTCCGTGGACTCGGCCCGGGCTGTGGACAAGTACACGGTAGAGGTAAAGATGAAGGCTCCCCTGGCCCCCTTCATCGCCTACCAGGGCACAGGCTACAACCACATGATGCCCAAGGAGCAGGCCTTCGCCCTTGGGAACGTGGATGGGTTCGGTGACCTGCGGAGCAAGGAAGGGGTCATCGGTGTTGGCCCCTTTATCCTGAAACGCTATGAGCGTGGCGCGGAGTTGGTCTTCGTCCGCAACCCCGAGTACTGGAACAAGGAATTGCCCTATGTAGACCAGCTTGTGATGCCCATCATTGAGGACGTTTCCACCCGCATCGCCGCCTTCCGGGCCAGGAAGCTGGACATCGTGGACCCCCGCTTCCTCACTCGCGCCCAGGCTGAGGCCGTCAAGGGATCCAATCCTGAGGCGACCCTGGGCGTCAACGTGCCCTCAGGATGGTGGTGGTGGGGGCCCAACGCCAGCGTGAAGCCCTTCAACGACAAGCGGGTTCGCCAGGCTTTCCAGCTTGCCGTGGACCGACGCAAGATCAACGACAGCAACTTCAAGGGGAAAGGCTTCCTGGTGACCCCCCTCGCGCAGGGCTTCGGCAGGTTTGCCTACCCCAAGCCAGAAGCCCTCTTTGGCTGGGAGGCGAACGACGCCACCGTCGCCAAGAACAAAGAGCGGGCCAAACAGCTCCTCTTGGACGCAGGGATTGCACCCGGCGCCAAGTTCACTCTCCTGGTCAATGCATCCTACCGTGAAAGCCACGAGTGGTCCCCTATTCTGAAGGAAGAGCTGAGGGCCTACGGGATTGACCTGGAGCTCAAGGTGGTAGATACCGCAGTGTGGCTCACGGCCGGCGGCCGCGGTGACTTCGTTCTGATCACGGGCACCTCCACCGCCGGGGGCGCGGGCGTGGACCCTGACGAGTACCTCAGCGACTGGATGTGGAGCCAGGGCTCCCGCAACTACGGCGTCTGGGGTGGGAAGGCCAGCAAGGAGTTTGACGCTATGATTGAAAAGCAGCGCACCCTCCTGGACGAGAAGGAGCGGATAACTCTTATCCACAAGATGCAGGAGATCATGGCCGATGAATCGTGGGTCTGGCCACTGGTCATGGACAACAACTTCTATCTGGTCCACCCGTGGGTAAAGGGCTACCAGGCTCACAGCCTCGGCGGGGGAACCCCCAACAGCGTCGTTCTGCGGTACGCCTGGATTGACCCCAAGCTGCGCAAGTAACACGTAACGCTCAAGGGGCCAGGCAGCGCGCGCACAGCCTGGCCCCTTCTAGAAAAGGGGAGCTCTCATGGGGATGACCATCACGGAGAAGATCCTGGCCCGGGCAGCAGGGCTCAAAGAGGTCACGCCGGGGCAGCGTGTCAAGATAAACCCCGACCTGACCATGTGGTACAACACCGCCGCCACCAAGCACTTCTTCTCCCTCTACGAGCGCATCGGGGCCAAGAAGCTGGCCGCGCCGGAGAAGATGATCTTCTTCATTGACCACCACACCCCGGTCAAGACCCCCGAGTACGCCAACGTGCTGAAGGAGGTCAAGGAGCTCCACCAGAGCTGGGGCGTGCGCATTGTCGAGCGGTTGGGCATCGGGCACCAGGTGGTGGGGGAGATAGGCGCAGCCAAGCCCGGGATGATGCTCATCCACTTCGATGCCCACATCGCCACCATGGGGGCCATCGGAGTCCTGGCCATCGGGGTGGGCAGCGACCTGCTCCGCTACCAGATTGAAGGCGAGGGGTTCCTGACTGTTCCCGACTCAATGAAGATGGTACTCACCAGCAAGCTCCCCAGGGGCATCCAGGGCCGCGACGTGTGGCTGCGGATCATGGCCGACATCGGCGCTGACGGCGGCATCAACAAGGTTCTGGAGTTCAGCGGCCCCGGCTATGAAGCCATGAGCATGGACGACCGCATGGGGATGATGAACACCGTCCGCTTCTCCGGGGCGGTCACGGCCATCGCGAACCCGGACCAGAAGGCTCTGGACTGGGTACGGGCCCACACGAAGGACCCCTTGCGGCCCGTGTACGGTGACCCGGACGCCCGCTACGCCGAGGAGCGGCGCTACGACCTGAGCACCCTTGAGCCCTATGTTGCTGTGCCGCCCAACCCGTACGACTGCCGACCCCTGCGAGAGGTCGTGGGCGTCCCGGTGCAGCAGGCCTACCTGGGCTCCTGCGCCTCTGGCAGGGTGGAGGACCTGCGCCTGGCCGCCCAGGTGTTCCAGGGACGCCAGAGGCACCCCGACGTCCGCGTCAACGTCGTCGCCACCTCCAATGAAATCATGCAGCAGGCTGCCCGGGAGGGGATCGTCACCACCCTGGTAGAGGCGGGGGTGTTCCTCAGCTCTCCCAGTTGCGACTACTGCTTTGGCAACGCCTCACCCCTGGCGGATGGTGACACCTGCATCTCCACCGGCACCTTGAATATCCCCGGCCGCATGGGGAGCACCAAGGCCAGCATCTACACGGCGAACGCAGCGGTGGTCGCAGCCAGCGCCATCGAGGGTCGCATTGCTGACCCTCGGCGGTATCTGTAGGTCAGGGAGGCGAGCGAGAATGGTCAACTGGGTCACGCGCGGGAGGGTTGCCTGGGTCTTTGAAGATAGCTTTGTTCCGGACGCCATCATGGGCGCGGACAACATCCTGGTGACTGACCCCGAGAAGCTCAAGTCCTTGGCCATGAAGGGCTTTGAGGCGGACTTTGTGCAGAAGGTGAAGCCCGGGGACTTCTTCGTGGGCGGAAGGAACTACGGCTATGCCCGGGCGCACGCTCCGGTCAGCATCACCATGCAGGCGCTCAACCTCAGCGGCGTCATCGCGGAGTCCTTTGCACCGGGGTATCTTGGCAGCTCCGTCAACAACGCCTACCCGCTTCTGCTGGAGTGCCCGGGCATCACGAAGAAGGTGAAACGCTGGGACGAGCTGGAGGCGGACTTCAAGCGTGGCGTGGTCCGGAACATGACTACGGGAGAGACCATCCGTGGGCAGCCTCTGCCTCAGGATGCCGTGGAGCTCATCGAGGCGGGCGGTCTGCTGAGCATCCTGGAGAAGAAGCTGAAGGGCGTGGCTGGGCCCCCGCAGATGATAGGCTTCTAGCAGGGTGATGAAAAACCCTCTTCGACCATCCCCTGCCTCCTTTCCTTCGCCAGGCTCAGGACAGGCTCTGGCCAGGAAAGGGGGAATTTCATATCTGGGGGACACCCCCAGAGTTTCCGAAGGGGGACCTGTCCCCCTTCGGTGCTTCCCCCTGGGGGAGTTCCGAGGGGGTTCTCCGAACCCCCTCGGAAGGAGACCCCCGCCCCTTCGGCGGAGCTTGCCCTGAGTCCCGACCGCGTCGGGACGAACGGGCTCAGGGCAGGCTCCGGGGCTTCGCCCCTCTGGACTCCCCATTTT
>JACQUN010000132.1 GCA_016210285.1 Chloroflexota bacterium | reverse complement strand
GCTGGCCAGCCTCCACGTAGGCCATGACCGAGAAAGTGGTCCCCAGGTCAATGCCGATGACTTTTGCCATAGTGCTTATGCCTCCTTTTCTGGCGCTGTTGGAGTGTCTTCCGACACGCTGGTCGTGGGGATTTGTTTGTTCGATGCTGCGGGGGCGCGGGCCACCGCCACCAGTGCGGGCCGCAGGACCCGCCCGTGGAGCCTGTATCCCTTCTGCAGCAACTGGAGCACCTGCCCCTCCGGGTACTGGCTCGTCTCCTGGTAGGAGACCGCCTCGTGCTCCCACGGGTCGAAGGGGACGCCCCGGGGCTCAATAGTCTGGACGCCTGCCTCCCCCAGGGCACCGAGCAGCTTGCGGGAGATGAGCTGTACCCCTTCCCGGAAGGGGCTTTCGCTATCACCCTCCTGCGTGGGACCGGGGCTCAGTGCCCGCTCCAGGTCATCAAGCGCTGGCAGCAGCTTCTGGATAAGCTGAGCGTTGGCGCCTTTCTGGATTCCATCCCGCTCCTCCCCCATGCGGCGACGATAGTTGCTGAAGTCGGCTTGCACCCGCTGGAGCAGGTTCTTGAACTGCGCCCGCTCCCGCTCGGCCTCCTCTAGCTGCTCGCGGAGCCGGTCCAGCTCGGTTGCCTGGGGTGAGGACGGTGCGCCGGGGGCTGGCTCTGCGAACGTCTCAGCGCCGGGCGCCTGCGGCACCTTCTCCTGGTCCATATGCATGAGCAACTCCCTTTCACGGTTCTGCGCATCGGGTGAGATGGTGTTCATCTGCTTACGATGACGGGATGTGCAGCATCTCCAGGATGGACTGCATCTCCCGCTCCAGAAGGTCTCTGGCCTCTGCCCCAAGCTCCGGGCAGGCTATCTGCCGGTGCATGGTCAGCAGCCGGCTCAGCATCTCCAGCATCAGCTCCACCCCGGCCAGGTTCATCCTTCGCTCGTCCACAAGGTGCTTGATCAGGCGCAGGCGGGCGATGTCCTCGTCGGAGTAGAGGCGCAGCATCCCCTCGCTCCGGGACGGCGAGACCAGACCTACGCGCTCATACTTGCGGAGGGTCTGGGGGTGCATCTCCAGCAGGCGGGCCGCCACACTGATGATATAGACCCCCTGGACGGTCTCCTCTTCGCGCTCCCCTCCTGGGATGTCGGCGGGTTGGTGGTGCACGGTGACCGGGACGCGGCTCTTGCCCGCGTGCCTGGCTGAAGGCGTAGGCGAAACAGGAACGGGCCCAGACGGAGACCGGGAAGGGACCCTCTGCGATGGCCCCGAAGCGGCTCTCTCAGGTGGGTCTTCTCTCACCGATGGTGCTTTGCGCGCCACGGCTTGCCTCCTGCTCTCGTCCATTGTGGAGAACAGTCTATCACCTTGATATGCCTCATGTCAAGGACTGTAACACGCTCTGGGCCTGCACTCAGCGCGTCGAGGCTAGAGCCTTGCCTGAATCGGAGGGTGCCGCCGCAGCACTCAACCAGCTCACATGCCGGCTCAACGTCGGAGAAGAGTGGACAGGGATGCTGAGAAAGCTCTTGCCCACTGGCCCGGGAAGATCCAAAGACTGGGGGAAAGCGTAGAAACGAGGGCAGAACGATGATACTGATCGCGATGCAGCCCTGCCGAGGGGCTTGTCATCTAACCTTTTTGAGGTTCTTGCGTTCCTATGATGAATGGTAGGGCGGTGGACGGGAGCTCCGACGTGGGCCATGTCCCATCGCCCGTCGCCTAGAGGAGGGAACAGGGCATGGAAGCTAGGATCCGGGGCATAAGGAGGGGTTCGATTCTCTTCAAAGGTTGCCCCAAGTGCCGGGGGGATATGCATCTGCTGGATGACCCTTTTGGTGCCTACCTGCAGTGCATCCAGTGCGGTTTGATCCAGGAGGAGGCCCACCCGGCCGCCGGAGTGAGCAGCGTTCAGCGAAAGGCTGCGTAGACCTGGCGAGTCGAATCTCCGCAGGCCGGCGGGAGCGGGGGCCCTCCTGACCTGGAGGGCCCCATCGTTTGGCTATGGGGACTCAGAACCAGCCCTGGAGCCAGCGGCGCTCGAAGAGCACCTTGCCCCAGTGCCAGAGACGGCCAGGTGTGCGGAGCTTGACCTGGGGCCTGGGCTCCGCATAGAAGTTCCCCGTGACGTAGGCGGCTTTCCCGAAGCCGCTCTCCATGAATCAGGAGCCTTCACCAAGGAAGGCTCCCGGGGGACGTCCGGTGATTTCCGCCGCGATGTTGCGGGCCACCACCTTGCCCTGTCCGTGGGCAAAGACCCCTGCCTTGGGGAGCGGCAACCCTACGGGCAGAGGGATGACGGTGAGGTCCCCCAGGGCGTACACATGCTCCGCTGCTGTGGCCCTCAGGCTGGCCTTGTCCACAGGCACCCAGCCACGGCTGTCGGCCAGTCCGCCCTCACGCACCGGGCCCGGACACCGATGGGGTGGGATCGCCACCAGCAGGTCGTAGCCTGAAGCGGAACCGTTCTCGAAGGCCAGCTCGCGGCGCTCAGGGTCTATCCGTGAGAGGCGGTGCCCTGAGTGAAAACCGACCCCTCTTTCCCCAAGCAACTCCTGCACGAGCTTGCCCACCTCGGGCCCAGCAACAGGGAGGGGCTGCGGCTCCGGTGTGAAGATTTCCACCTCCGAGCGGCCACGCAGCCCATGTTTCCTCAGGTAATAGTCCAGCAGCAGGGCACCTTCGTAGGGGGCGGCCGGGCACTTGTAGGGGAGGCTGGGGATGAGCACCACGACCCTGCCGCCCTGGAACTGGGGCAGGGCATCTCGCAGCCGCAGTGCCTCCTCCACCTCGAAGTAGCTGTATGCGGCTGGAAACAGGTTAGGGACAGCGTCGTAGGCCAGCTCAGCCCCGAGGGCCGCCACCAGGTAATCGTAGCCAATCGCCTTCCCGCTTACCGTGACGGAGCCCGCCCTGGTGTCTATCCCCTCCACCTGCCCTTGGTTGAACTCGATGCCGCTGCCCAGGAGCCGCGCCAGGTCCCGAGATACCTGTGAAGGCTGCCGCCAGCCGAGCATGAGCCACAGGTAGGAGGGCGCGAAGAAGTGCCGGGGACTTCGGTCAACGACCACAATGCGGTGCTCACCCTGAAGGGCCTTGCGCAGCGCTCGTGCTGTCGTGAGCCCGCCAACACCCCCACCAAGGACTACGATAGTCTTCCCAGTTGCCATCTCTGCTCCTCCCGCCCTTCAGCCCTCTGCGGATTCACCCTGGCCCAGAGCCGTTGCCCTGGGCCGTAACAGGGCTTGAAGCCCCTCGTAATGTAAGAGTAAGGTGGGGCAACAGGGGTTCGCAAGGTCGTTTTCAGAGACCGTTTTCATATGTGCATCTGCGGGGAGCAGCCCATCCGTCAGCAGGTTGCTGCAGGTTGCTGCAGCGTTGACTTTCTGCTCAGGTTCTGCGGCCACGACAGGGGGGCGTCTGGGCAGACCACACCCCTTCATGGGGTGGCGCCCCGCGGCCTGCGAAGCCCCTCCAGGGCTTTCATGACCTCCTGGGCCTCGGTCTCCCCCTCCAGGGTGAAGCGGAGCCGCATGGTCCCCCAGAAGGGGTCTGCCCCCGTAACCAATGCGGTGGCGCCACCAGTGCGCTCAATCCCCTGCACTCGAAGCCGAAGGGAGCCGCCAAGACTGACGCGCCGCCACCAGGGGCCCTGCTCTCGTACCACGAGGTAGTCCCCCTGCTGCGTGGCCTCTCCTTCCTGGGCCCGGCGGGTGAAAGGGAGCAGGGCAGTGAATGCCACGGCGGCAAGGGCGGTGATGATGGCGAGGACGACCGCTATCAGACTTCCAACGGTGAAGACGAGCACCAGGTTCACCACTGCCGCGACCCACCAGATGGCCGTGGCTGCCACCCACATGACCGTGGTGCGCGGCTGATACCGCACAGAATACCACCGCTTCATGGCCTTGCCTCCTTCCAGGTTCCCCCAGGGCAGCAGGACCCACCTGGCAGACGCATCCATCATACTCAACCTTCGCTGAAAGGCAACTGTCTGGATCACTCGCTATCCCAGACGTGTCCCTGGAAGGGTTCAGTCAGGGGTTGCGTGGGAGGGATGGAGAGGATCTGGGGCCTGGCAAGCTGGTCCAACTCTTCCCAGCGCGGCGCGGGGGGTGTGGAGAGGAGGTGCAGGCGTAGCGCCAGCTCCTGGGCCAGCAGGTCAAGCTGGAGGCCCATGAGGGATGGGAGGAAAGGCTCCAGATACTTCAGGGCATCCCCAAGCTGGCTTCGCGCCCCTACAGGGTTGTGGCGTGCGAGGTGCAGGAGGCCAACAGCCGCCTTGATGAGTCCGTGGTAGAGGAGACGCAGGGGATACCCCTCCTGGCGCCATACCCCCTCCAGGGTCTCATGCGCAGCGAAGTAGTAGCCATCGTTGAACTCCTGGACCCCCCGGTACAGGGCGGGCGGTGGTGTGTACGACGGGGAAGGGCTGGCCGGGAGGCCCGTGGCACGGAGCCTTTGCAGCCAGAAGGCGTCCCGGGCCCGCCGCCCGGGAGGCTCAGATGCCATGCTGCGGGGGGGTTGCTTCCTCTGCACGGGCTACGTCAGCTCTGGCCAGAACCGCTCTTCCTTCCAGGGGTCGGCGCCCATGCTATAGCCCCGCTGCTCCCAGAAGCCAGGCTGGTTCTGCTCCATGAACTCCAGGCCGTTCACCCACTTGGCGCTCTTCCAGCCGTAGAGCTTGGGGACCACCAGGCGCAATGGACCGCCGTGCTCCGTGCTGAGGTCAGCATCATCGTGGCGATACGCGAAGAGCACATCATCCTGCAGCAGGGCCTCCAGAGGCAGGTTGGTCGTGTAGCCACCATAGCACTGCACCATGACGAAGTGCGCTTCCGGCAAGGGCTTGGACAGCCGCATGATCTCCCGGAAGGGGACCCCCTCCCAGATGTTGTGAAGCCGACTCCATTGTGTGACACAATGGAAATCGGCCACGACCCTGGCCGTTGGCAGGGCCATGAGCTGCTGCCAGGAAAGGGTTTTTTCCTCCTCCACGAGGCCAAAGATGCGGAAACGCCAGCTCGCCAGCTCTATGTGCGGCGCAGGGCCGTACGTGAGCACCGGGAGCTTTTCCGTGACAAATTGCCCCGGCGGCACCTGGGCAGGTGGTGGTGGTTCCTGGCCGATCTCCTTGGCCCGACGGGGCACCCTGGGCATGGGCATCCTGCACCTCCCCCAAAAGTACCATTTATCTATGGTATCTGCGCTCCGATAGCTTGTCAAAGGGTTGCAATACCCTGGCTTTCAACCGCTATATCCAGAGATTGCGCCTGCCCTCTGCGGGAACTGGCGCAAGAATACCCTGTGAGCCCTTGACTTTTTCGGCTCGGCCTTTATACTAATAGGGTTATAGGCGTGAAAAGCCCTCAACCTTCTCCTAGCCCCTGCCCAGGAATTTCACTGCTCCCCCAAGGGAAAACGGGGATAATAGACCAAAATCACGCCGGGATGGTGGGACATGAAACAGATGACACGGCAATGGCTCCGGTTCGGAATCATTGGGGCGGCTCTGGGTGCCATCACCCTCCTGCTCCTCCTTCCTTCCGCTGTTTTTGGCTTGACGGCCACCTTCGGGCCGCTGGCTAAAAACACCTTCAAGCTTGGGGAGCTGGTTACCTTCCCGGCGGAGATTCAGATCCCGCAGAATGAGGTTGCCGGCATTAGCAAGGTGGAGCTGGATGTCCAGGGACCCCAACCAGTGAAGGCCGAGCTCACCACCGGCCCTGGGGCCGGGCAGAATCTGACCAACAGTCTACCCAAGGACAATTCACAACCCCCCAAGCCTTTGGGCAAGCTATTCGTGGACGTGGACCAGCTCCAATTGCAATTCCTCTTCGTTGGCTACGGCTACGGCTACGGCTACAAGGGTCTCAGCACGGCGTCCAAGCTGAAGTACGTGATCAAGTACACGCCCCCTGTCCTCAAGTTTCCGGCGCCGGCAGCCCTGGCCCCAGCGATCAACAGCCCGGCCAAGGCGTTCAACATGCCCAACGCCACCACCACGTCGCCCACCCTGGAGTTTGTCAAGCAGTTTGATATCCCCGGCGTCCCGGGGGCACCCCCTGGCTCCAAGCCCTTGGGCCTGGAGATGCTCCCCTTCTCCACCCAGATGCTCATCCTGGTGGATGGTGGGACCGGCAACGATGACGTACTGCTGAGGGTAGACTCCACCAGCGGCTTCCTCATCTTCTTCCAGTCGCTTACGAACTTGAAGGAGACGCAGGCGGTTGCCGCCGACAATAACAACACCTATGTTGCCTACACGGATGGCACGACACGGAAGGTGAAGAGCCTGTCTCCGGGCGCCACCGGCGTTGCCGCCTTCCCTGCGAACACGCCACCCGTCAAGGGCCTGTTCTACGACCAGGCCAACAACCGGCTGCTGGCGTCAACCTTTGGCTCCGACCCCGGCGCCAT
>JACQUN010000140.1 GCA_016210285.1 Chloroflexota bacterium | reverse complement strand
GAACTACTTCCGCCCCGACGGCAAACGATGACGCTGATCGCCCCTTCAGGCTATGCCGAGGGCCAGAATCGAACTGGCGACACATGGATTTTCAGTCCACTGCTCTACCGCTGAGCTACCTCGGCGTCAAGCTACTCCTATCTTACTGGCCGCTCCCAGGGGTGTCAAGCAAGGAAGGCGCACCCCGGGGGCAAGGCCAGAAGGTGTCCTTCGCAGGGTTCTTCCTCTCCTGTGGCCAGGCGCATCACGCACCCACGTCAAGGTCGCCAACTCCTCCCAGTAGAAGAACCCGCACTCCAGCCCAGCAAAGAGTATAGTAGGGGTCATGGAGCTCCACAACCTGCACCCCTGGCCCACCAGCACGGAGGAGGCAAGGGCACTCCAGCGAACGCTGGCAGCCCAGGTGGTGCGCCAGAACTATGCTCCTGAGTCCCCGCGCTTCGTGGCCGGGGTTGACATCTCCCCGGAGGACTCCCACGGCATGGCGCAGGGCGCGGTGGTCCTGCTCGCCTTCCCGGAGTTGACGCCGGTGGAGGTGCGAGTGGCCCAGGGGAAGCCAACCCTCCCGTATATCCCCGGGCTCCTGGCCTTCCGGGAGGTCCCCATTGTGCTGGGAGCCCTGGCGCGCCTGGCCATTACTCCAGACGTCATCCTGGTGGACGGCCAGGGGCTGGCCCACCCCAGGCGGTTTGGAATCGCCTGCCACATCGGCCTTATCACCGACGTGCCCACCGTCGGGTGTGCCAAGTCCCTCCTGCGGGGCGCCTGCGGGCCACTCGCCGCCCCCTCCGGGTCATGGGCAGAGCTGGTGGACAAGGGTGAGGTGGTGGGAGCAGCACTGCGCACCAGGGCGCAGGGAGCCCCCGTCTATGTCTCCATCGGGCACAAGGTGGACCTGCCCACAGCCGTCCGCCTGGTTCTCGCCTGCTGCAAGGGCTACCGGCTGCCAGAGCCAACGCGCCTGGCGCACCTGGCTGCGGCGGGGAGGCTGGCCGAGGTGGCCCCCAGACCAGGGGGTGGCGTCCCAATACAGCCAGGGCTGCCCTTCACCGAGCCCTGAGCGCGGCCCAGGGGTGCACCCGCAGGAGTTCCCACCCAGAAACCTCTGCACATCCATGCCAGCGGTGCTAAGATGGAATGGTGACTATGCAAGAGATCAAACATCGCATCACCCAGTTGAAGGAACGCATCGCCTTCCTCACGGGGCGTCTTTGACCTCCCTGGCAAAGTGGCCCAGTGCGCCAGGCTCGAGAGCCAGTGCGCAGCCGACGGCTTCTGGGAGAACCCCCAGGAGGCCCAGGCCGTCATGCGACGCCTGACCTCCCTCAGGGAGGAGGTGAGCACCTGGCGCAACCTGGAAGCCCGCGCCCGTGACCTGGAGGAGCTTGCTGACCTGGCCCTGCTGGAGGGGGACGAGTCCCTCGCAGAGAGCCTCGGGGCGGAGGCCCAGGCCATCTCCACCCAGGTGAACAGCCTGGAGTTCCAGCTCACCTTCTCCGGCCAGCACGACGCCCGAGACGCCATTCTGGGGATCCACGCCGGGGCAGGGGGAACCGAGTCCCAGGACTGGGCCCAGATGCTGCTGCGCATGTACCTCCGCTGGGCCGAGAAGAGGGGGTTCAGGGCCCGGGTTCTGGACCTTTCCCCGGGTGAGGAGGCTGGGGTCAAGAGCGTCGCCGTGGAGGTCAACGGCAAGCACGCCTACGGCTGGCTCAAGGCCGAGCGGGGCGTGCACCGACTGGTCCGGCTCTCCCCTTTCGACGCTGCTCACCTCCGGCACACCTCCTTCGCCCTCGTCGAGGTCCTCCCAGAGGCCGAGGAGAATGTGGACATCTCCATCAAGCCCGAAGAGCTTCGCATCGACGTCTTCCGGGCCAGCGGGGCCGGGGGGCAAAACGTGCAGAAAACCGCTACAGCCGTGCGCATGGTCCATCTTCCCACAGGCATCACCGTGAGCTGCCAGAACGAGCGGTCCCAGCACCAGAATCGCGAGGTGGCGATGAAAATCCTGCGAGCCCGGCTGATGGACTTGGATCTGCGCCGCCGCGCCGAGGAGGTCGCCCGGCTCAAAGGGGAGCATATCCCCGCAGAGTGGGGGAACCAGATCCGGAGCTACGTTCTCCATCCGTATAAGCTGGTGAAGGACCATCGCACGGGCTACGAGTCCTCGGAACCCGAGAGTGTCCTGGATGGGGAGCTCGATGACCTGCTGCGGGCCTACCTCCTGTCCACCCTGGGCAAGGGGAATGGGTAGCTAGCCCTGGAACAGCGTGGGGATGTATAATAGATGCTACCAGCGCTGCTCCCGGGAACCTGGGTCCACAGCGTCTGGGGGTGGGGCTGTCTTGCCGCACCCTTCAGGGCGCGGCGTGCAGAGTGCTTCGACGTCGCCACAGAAAGGGAGGGCACCATGAGATGGCGCATTATAGCCATCGCTGTGACGCTTGGGCTTCTCGTGACACTGTTGGCGGCTGCCTGCGGACAGGCGGCCAAGCCGGCGGGCACGCCAGTGCCCACCAAAGCCGCCACCGAAGCCCCCAAGCCAACGCCCCAGGCGAAGGCTGCGCCCCAAGGGAAAGCAGGCGGCGTCTTCCGCCGCCTCTGGGCCGACCCTCCCACCCTGGACCCCGCCCTGACCAGTGACACCACCTCGGCAGGCATCGTGGTGGAGGTGTTCAGCGGGCTCGTCAACTACACCCCAGACCTCCAGTTGATTCCCGAGATTGCAGAAAGCTGGGACATCAGCCCGGACGGCAAGACGTACACCTTCCACCTCAGGAAGAGCGCCAGGTTCCACGATGGCAAACCGGTGACCGCCCGCGACTTCAAGTACTCCCTGGAGCGAGCTGCCGACCCGAAGACCGCCTCGCCAGTGGCCGACACGTATCTGGGAGACATCGTGGGGGTCAGAGACAAGCTGAAGGGAAAGGCGACGGAGGTGCAGGGCGTCAAGGTGGTGGACGACAGCACCCTCCAGCTCACCATCGATGCCCCCAAGAGCTTCTTCATAGCCAAGCTCACCTACCCCACGTCCTACGTTGTGGACCGCGAGAACATCGAGAAGATGGGGGCCCGCTGGACGGAGAAGCCCAACGGCACTGGCCCATTCATTCTCAAGGAGTACAAGGTCGGGGACCGCATTGTCCTGGCGCGTAACCCCAACTACTACCTGGAGCCCGCCAGGATTGACGGGGCTGAGTTCATCCTGAGCGGCGGCACCCAGATGGCCATGTACGAGAACGACGAGATCCACCTGAGCGGCGTGGGGCTGGCGGACCTGGACCGCGTGAAGAATCCCTCGGACCCCCTGAACAAGCAACTGGTGGTGGCGCCTCCGGGTTTCGAAATCGACTACATCGGGTTCAACGTCAAGCTGCCGCCCTTCGACGACCCCAAGGTGCGCCAGGCCCTCAACTACGCCATCAACAAGGAGGTCATCGCCAAGGAGGTCCTTGCCGACCGGGTTGTGCCCGCCTATGGAATCCTCCCGCCCGGCTTCCCCGGCTTCAACCCGGACCTGAAGGGCATCAGGTTCGACAAGGACAAGGCCAAGGATCTCCTGGGCCAGTCCAGGTACGCCAAGAACATGCCCCGCATCGTTCTGACCGTCCCTGGCACCGGCGGCTCCATCGGCCTGGACCTGGAGGTCATCCTTTCGCAGTGGAAGCAGAACCTGGGTATCCAGGTGGAGCTCCAGCAGGTGGAGTGGGCCACCTTCCTGGAGGACCTGAACAAGCAAAAGCTCCAAGTCTACTCCGGCCTCGGCTGGCAGGCGGACTACCCCGACCCCCAGGACTTCCTGGACGTGCTGTTCCACTCCCAGAGCGAGCTCAACCACGGCGGCTACAGCAACCCCGAACTTGACCGCCTCCTGGATGAGGCTGCAAAGTCAACGGACTGGAACAAGCGGGTGGAGCTCTACAACAAAGCCGAGCGGATCATCGTGGATGACGTTGCCTGGGTGCCCCTCTGGTACAGCGGGGAGCGCCTTGCGCTGGTCAAGCCCTACATCAAGGGGTACAAGTTCACGCCCTTCATCATCTCGAAGCTCAGGTACATCTCCATCGAGAAGTAGGGAAGCGAGCCTTGCGCAAGAAGTTGCTTGGCTATGTCTCTGTCACCCTTCGCTTCGCTCGGGGTCACTGATTGCCCAGGTTCTTCGGGAGTTCACCCTGACCCTTCGACAAGCTCAGGGCAGGGTTTTCCGAAGGGCCCAGGATGACACGCTCGGCGCAATGCCATGGGAGCGAAAAGGGCTGGGCTCAGCATCCCCTGGGATACCCGGGCCAAGGGCATGGTCCACAAGCCAGGCAGCCTCTTCGACACCGGCCTGGGAGGGCGGGATGCTGTTCTATGTAACAAGACGCCTGCTGTGGCTTCCCTTCCTCCTGCTGACCGTCACCTTCGTTACCTTTGGTCTGGGCCTGTACGGGCCGGGCGACCCTGTCCAGACACGCCTGGGGACCCGCTACACCCCGGAGGCCGGTGCCCGCATCCGCCACCAGATGGGGCTAGACCGCCCCTTCATGGTCCAGTATGGCGATTACATCTGGAAGGCACTGCACGGCAACCTGGGAGAAAGCTACCGCTACCCGGGACAAGCCGTGGCGAGGCTCATGGGGAAGAAGATGTGGGTATCCGCTCAGCTCGGCCTCGCTGCGACCCTCGTCGGCGTCATCGGGGGAATACCCCTGGGGCTTCTGGCGGCGGGCAGGCAGGGAACCTGGCTGGACACCGCCATCGTGGGCTTCTCCCTCTTCTTCGTGGCGACCCCCGTCTTTATCACCGCCCCTTTCCTCATCCTGGTCTTCGCCATCAAGCTTCATATCCTTCCCACCTCCGGGTGGCAGGGCCTGCTTGACCCCCACATCGTCATGCCTGCCCTGGTGATGGGGCTGCCCGGCATCGCAGGCCTCGCCCGGTTCACCCGCGCCAGCACCCTGGAGGTCCTGGGCCAGGACTTTGTACGCACCGCCAGGGCCAAGGGGCTTCCCGAGCTGGTAGTCCAGACCCGGCACATCCTGCGCAACGCCCTCATCCCGGTCATGACTATCCTGGGGCTTTCCCTGGCGACGCTGGTGGAGGGGGCCTTCATCACCGAGACGATGTTTGGGATTCCCGGGATGGGCCGTCTGGCGCTGGACTCGATCTTTCAGCGGGACTACCCTGTGGTGATGGGCCTGACCCTCATCATCGCCATCGGCTTCGTCATGGCGAACCTGCTGGTGGACCTGCTCTACGCCTTCCTGGACCCCCGCATCCGCTACCGATAGCGAGGGGAGACGGTCATGACCACGAAGGGCCTGGAGGCAGCAACAGGACAGCGAGGAGGTGGCCGGGGCCTGTGGGTCCAGGCCGCCAAGCGGCTCCTCCGGAAGAAGGTTGCCCTGGTCTCGCTGGGCATCATCGCCGCTCTGTATCTGGGCGGGATACTTGCCCCGCTCATCAGTCCCTACGGCTACAACGCCCAGGACCTGAGCAACACGCTCAAGAGCCCCTCCTTCGCCCACTGGCTGGGCACGGACCGCCTGGGGAGGGACCAGCTCACACGCATCCTCTGGGGGCTGCAGACAACCGTCATCATCACCATCGCCACCGCGGTCACGGGGGGCCTGCTCCTGGGCATCGTGGTGGGGCTGCTCTCGGGCTACAAGGGGGGGATGACCGACGCCTTCTTCATGCGCGTGGGGGAGATCTTCATGGCCTTCCCGGGCATCCTCCTGGTCATCCTCATGGCCGCCACGCTGAAGCCCCGCGTCCTCGAGATGGTGCGGTCCTTCGAGGACGCCACCGGCATCGGCGGGATTGCCCGCAGCGGGTTCGTGGACTACTTTGTCATCTTCGGCGCCCTGGCGGTCTTCGGGTGGGTGGGGATGGCGAGGCTGGTGCGCGGCCAGGTCCTCTCCCTCAAGGAGGACCAGTTTGTGGAGGCCGCCCGGTCAATGGGAGCCTCCACCTGGCGGGTCATCCTGGTTCACCTGCTTCCCAACGCGCTTCCGCCCGTGATTGTCTCTGTCTCCATGGGCATGGCAGGCATCGCCGGGTCAGAGATCGTGCTGAGCTGGCTGGGCATTGGCATCCAGCCCCCGCGGCCCAGCCTGGGCCTGATGATTTTTGACAACGGCAACATCAGCGTGCTGCGCACCCACCCCTACCTTCTCCTGGCCCCAGTGACGGTGGTGGCGCTCTTCATCTTCGCCTGGAACCTGCTGGGGGACGCCCTCAACGACGTCCTGAACCCCCGTGCGCGCTCGTGTCCTGAGTTGTCAATTCGTTGAATAAATGCAGCGACTGTTGGGCGGCCCCGTTCCTGGTTCGACAAGCACACCACGAACGGAGAACCCTAATCCGCTCGCCCTGAGCTCAGTTTACCCTGAGTTCACCGAAGGGTCGAAGGGCGGCTAGGAATATACGTGTTTCTTCTGACTCAGACAATAGTAGGGCATGCTCTCTCAGGCAAAGTGCGTGCGACAGTGCCTACAAGTGCGTGTTGGTGGGCTCGGTGCCGATTACCGCCTCATCCTCCAGGGAGCGCATCTCCTCCTCCGACAGGCCCAGGAGGTCAGCCAGCACCTCGCGGTTGTGCTGGCCCAGAGTAGGAGACGGGGCCGTGGGTGTGGCGGCGACACCGGAGAGCCGGACGGCGGGCTTCAGGAATGGGCGACGCCCGCTGTACGGCCTCTCTATCTCCTCTATGAAGCCCCGTTCGCGGATGTGGGGGTCTTCCAGCACGTCCTTGGGCTTGAGGGTGGGACCAGCGGCTATGCCAGCTTCCTGGAGGAGTCGGGCGACCTCCCATGCCTCCCGCTCAGCTGTCCAGGCGGCTATGTGGGCGTCTATCTCATCGTGGTGTTGGACGCGCCCCTCCCGCGTCCGGAACCGGGGGTCCTGGCACCATTGGGGTTCGTCCAGCGCCCGGCAGAAGGCGGCCCACTCCTGATCATCACACACCGTGATGGCGACCCATTTGTTCTCCCCACGGCAGGGGTAGGCGCCCTGGAGCGCGGAGAGAGGATGGCGGTTGCCCATCCG